>NZ_JAHUTS010000040.1:0-21753 GCF_019209835.1 Enterovibrio paralichthyis
GGAGGCGATACATCATGTGTTGCCCATTAAGCGAGAAGAGCGAATATACCCGAGAGCCGTGAAGCCTAAGGCAAAGAAATACCCCAATAAAAAGAAAGCCAGTCAGCTTAACTGACTGGCATTAGGCCATCTGGCCCTTTTTGCGTTCTGGCAGCAGCTTACTGCGTCAGCAGGAAGTTCACCAGTGCGAAGTAATCTTCCTGGGATTTGATGGTCTTTGGTGTGACGTGATATTTGCCGTTCACGATCACCGCAGGTACACCGCGCAGACCTGAATCCTGGAACGCTTTATCAAAGCGATTCGCCATGCCATTCACTGCAAAGCTGTTGAAGGTGCCGTCGAATTTCGCTGCATCTACGCCTTCATCGATGAAAATCTGGCGGATTTCCTCGTCACTGCGTGGTGGCTGTTGCAGCAGGTGAATGCGGTTAAACAATACCGGTACCATTTTATCTTCCACGTCCAGCATTACGGCTGTCGCGTAGGCTTTGCTCAGGGATTTACCCATACCGCCGCCCATGAAAGAGACATGGTTTTTGTTGAATGCGGTGTTGTCTGGAATATTCTTCTTCAGTGCCTGCATCAGGGGTTCACTTTTAAAACAGTGAGGGCAGTAGAAGGAAAAGAATTCAGTCACAGATGGATTTTCTGTCTTTGGCAGATCCAGTACCTGGTAGTCTTCGCCGGCGTTGAAACGCGCTGCCTGTGCAGAAAAGGCCAGCAGTGCCACAGCGGCAACCGCAAACAGTTTTTTAAACATAACGTTCTTTCTCCCTGAGTAATTGTTTTGTGCAGCTTACCATTGTGGTGCCAGTGTCAGTGGTGGCTCCTCAAGGGCTGCCAGTTGTTCTTTAAAGGCAAGGACTTGAGTTTCCCAATATTTTGCCTCAGCAAACCACGGGAATGCACGTGGAAAAGCCGGATCCTGCCAGCGTTTTGCCAGCCATGCCATGTAATGCACCATTCTCAGACCGCGTAATGGCTCAATAAGTTGCAACTGATTGGCCGGAAAGTCGCGAAACTCCGAGTAAGCTTCCGCAAGGGTATCCAGTTGTGCCAGTTGATCGCCACGGTCACCGTTGAGCAGCATCCAGATATCCTGGATAGCCGGACCGTTGCGGGCATCGTCCAGATCCACAAACATCGGGCCATCACGCCACAAAATATTGCTGGGGTGACAGTCGCCGTGCAGTCGGATATTACTCAAGCTGTCTTCCCAACGGTTTTTTAATACGTCGATAAGTCGGTCGAGATCGGAAAAAAAGGCATTTTCCAGGTGCATCGGAATAAACGGGCTGTTGGCCAGCACTTCTCTCGGCGTAAACAGGTATTCATCCAGCCCAATGGTGGGGCGATGAACAAAGGGTTTACTGGCACCCACCTGGTGAATGCGCCCCAGGAAGCGTCCGACCATTTCCAGCTGATCCCAGTTATCTACCTCAAAGGTACGTCCGCCCACACTTGGGAAAACCGCAAACTGATAGCCGTTGTGCTCAAATAGGGTGCTGCCGTCAATTTCTAGCGGGACGGCCACGGGTACTTCGGCGTCCTGCAAATCTCTGGCAAAGCCGTGCTCTTCGAGAATTTGTTCGCGGCTCCAGCGTTGTGGACGGTAGAACTTGGTAACCAGACGGCGGCGCTCTTCATCCTGGAACTGATAGACACGGTTTTCGTAGCTGTTCAGCGCCAGCAGGCCGGATTCCGGGCGGATTCCCACAGACTCCAGTGCATCAAGCAGGGCGTCGGGTGTTAGGTGTTCGTAGCTGAATTGGGCGTCGCTCATAGGATCTCAGCATAGGGATGGAATAGGTGTTTGATGGTAGCAGAGTTTGCATAAAAACGGGCGCTCATTGAGCGCCCGGATAAGGCGGGATGATTTACATTTTGCCGATAAAGCGGCTTTCGGTTTCGATCTCTTTCTTGTCATCACCGGACTGGCGCTGTAGCACAAAGGTGATGTCAGCCATCGGCGTTGTCAGATCGTAAGGGTCAATCCCGAGGCTCACCGGCAGGGTGAAAATCTCACCGGCTTGCAGGGTGACCCGCTGTTTGCCGTACCATTGCAGGCCATCCAGTCCTTTCACCGAAAGATCGTAGGTTTCAGGCTGCTGGGTTTTGTTGAGAATTTTCAGGGTATAGGTGTTTTCAATCAGGCCGTCACTGTTGGTTTTGAACAGCTGGCTGCGATCCCGGATAACATCCAGTCCCATGGGTTGTACCGAAGAAAGCAGTAAAAAGAACAGCCCCACCATGGCAACCATCACCACGCCGTAGCCAATCAGTTTCGGCCGCATGATATCGACCTTGTGCCCTTCGAGTTTGTGCTCTGTGGTGTAGCTGATCAGCCCCTTGGCGTAACCCATGCGATCCATGGTTTCATCACAGGCATCCACACAGGCGCCACAGTTGATACATTCGTATTGCAGGCCATCACGGATATCGATGCCGGTCGGGCAGACCTGCACACACAGGTTACAATCAATGCAGTCGCCTAGCCCCAGCTCTTTCGGGTCTTTCTTACGTCCACGAGGGCCTCGGGTTTCACCGCGTTTGGTGTCATAACCGACGATAAAGGTGTCTTTATCAAACATGGCAGACTGGAAGCGGGCATAAGGGCACATGTGGATACAGACAATAGAGCGCATCCAACCGGCATTGGCGTAGGTGATCACGCTGAAAAACAGCACCCAGAAAGTAACCACGAAGCTGGTGTTGAAAGTGAAAAAGCCGACCACCAGCTCCCGCACCGGGATAAAGTAACCGACAAAGGTCAGGCCCGTTACCAGGCCAACGGCAAACCAGCAAAGGTGTTTGGCAAGCTTTCGCAACCGCAGCTCACCGGTCAGTGGCATGGAGTCCTGCTTGCGGCGTTTGTTGGCCGAGCCTTCGAGCTTTTCTTCAAACCAGATAAAAATGAACGTCCACACCGTTTGTGGGCACAGATACCCACACCAGACCCTCCCCAAAAAGGTGGTAACAAAGAACAGGGCAAAGGCCAGGATCATAAACAGGGTGGCGAGCAGGGTCAGATCCTGTGGCCACAGGGTCAGGCCAAAGAAATTATATTGTTGCTTGCCGATATCGATCAGGATCGCCTGGCGGTCGCCATAAGGGATCCAGGGGGTCAGCAAAAACAGCAGCATGAAGAACCAACCCATTTTACGGCGCAGTTGCTGATAGATGCCTTTGGCGGCGCGCACGTAAATGCGGTTGCCGGGGTTAAATCGGTCACCACTGGATTTGTGGGTTTTGGGGTTGAACTCTTTGGGCGTGACGTCTTTGACGTCAATTTTATCCTTGCTCATGAAACCTGCATTCCTTGGGTCAAACAAATTTCGCCGAAGCGGGTAGGTACAAATACTTAGCCTGCACCATTAGATTAGCGATATCTAAACTATAGTTAACGGATTATATCCCAGCTACGGCGATGATTTCTGTGCGGGTGGTGGAATATTGGCCGCCCATCACGGCGGTGACGTGTAACAGAAACAAAAAAGCGAAGCACTTTTTGCTTCGCTTTTCATCCGGTTAAACCGCTTTACTTGATAAGGCCCCGTGCGCGCAGGATTGCGGTTTTAAAATCATCTTCGCAATCTTTTGCCAGACCCGGGATCATGGTGTCTTTGTCACTGTTGCGCATCTTGAGGTGGTAGATGAGCACATCATCGGTTAAATCTTCCAGCTTGCCTTCGTAACCGGCTTCTTGTGCCAGTTTGCTGATCATTTGCAGCAGGTTCAGTTCAGGCTCTTTCTGCCACTCAGGGTGCAGCAGTTCAATCAGTTCGTTAACGCGATGACATTTCATTTTGAAGACTCCGACCAGGCCTTTTATTTGGCCTTACTTTTTATGTGATTTATCTGGTAACAGTACCAGATTCGGCCATGGAGACCAATATCACAAAAGTTGGTTCAGGCCGCCTCACCTTCCGGCATGTCTACCACTGGGCGGGTCGGGCGAACCAAGGACAGATCCGGGGTGCCGTTCAGATCAGTGTTAGTTTTGCTTTTGAACGCAGGCGCAAAAAAGTGGGCACGCATGCGTGAAGGGGTACGGGTGACACGGACTGGACGAACAGTTACAGGGCGCATTGGGGTTCTCATCGGTTGCGCATCCATGACAAAGGACTCTTACAGAGTGGCGTCAGGATTCCGATGGCATTGAGCCTTGCTGCGGGGCACTCTGGTTCGCGATTGCGAATTTTCGCGCGGAGCATAGCAGAAAAAAAGTGGATAAAAAAGCAGCAGTTAAAAATTATTTCGGGCGTCGAAACAACGCCCGTTTTTGGTGGTAACGCAGGGGTCAGGCAATCGGCATCACCCGGTTACGCCCGAGGTTTTTGGCTTCATACAACAAGCTGTCAGCGCGGCCTATAAGGGTTCCGATGCTTTCCCCTTTTTCATATTGCGCCACACCGATAGACACAGAAATGTTGTCGAGCTTTTTACCACTGCGCTTGTCTTTGAGCACCAGCTTGTCGATGCTGGCCCGGATGGTCTCTGCTACCCGGCATGCACCGTTGAGCTGGCGGTTGGGCACCAGCAGCGCAAACTCTTCACCGCCGTAGCGGAATGCCTTGATGCCATCGCGGCAGTAATCCGTCAGCCGTTTACCGGTGAGCTTGAGCACCTGATCGCCCATCAGATGGCCATAGGTGTCATTGAAGCTTTTAAAGTGGTCTAAATCGCACAGCAGCAGGCAAAAACCTTTTGGGGGCGGGCTGGCTGCCAGGGCGTCAATCTCAGTATCAAAGGCGCGGCGATTGAATATACCGGTCAGGGCATCGTGCAGTGCCTCTTCATTGGCTTGTTCCAGCGTTTCTCTAAGGCGGTCGATTTCCTTTTGCGCTTCGGCCAGCTGGTTTTTAAAAAAGCTGGTGGACTGGCGGATCTCTTTCGAGCCTTTAACTGCCGAACGCACCACTGCAATGGTTTCATCCATAGACAGGGTCTCTTCCCCGACACGTGCCAGTTGTGAAAAGGTTTTGTCCAGGGTGCTTTGGAAAGTATCGGTGTCCTTCATGGTGTCGGCCATGGTGTTGCCCATTTCAATGGCCAGCGCCTGAAGGCCTTGTTTGAATGCATCACTTTCCCGCACGCGTTCATCGGCCAGGTGTTCGTCATACAGCGCCTTACAGGTGTTGGCACTGAGGGATCCTGTGTCGCGGATCGACTCATCAATCTTCTGGGTCAGTTCGCTGTTTGCATTGGCGACATAGGTGTACCACAGTGCATAGTTTGGCGGTGTCGCCGGGACGTGGTATTTCATCAGAAGTGGTACAACTTTCTTTAAATATCCAGCAGTTAGCGCAAACTTATCATTAGACATGGCTGGCTTATTCTCCGTTTTTTCGTGCAGCTGAGGTTGCCGTCACTTACCAGTTATATAAGCTTAGTTGAATTTGAGATTTTGCTGTGACGGAGTGGTTGGCCACACCGTCTACATGAAAGTAGACAGGGAAAACAATGGATAACGGACATGGGATGGTTTAAGAAAACACTCGCCAAAGTGGGCGTTGGCAGCGCCGGGGTTGGCATTGCATTGCCAAGTGGTGACACAAAGCAGGGGTCGGAAATCGACGTGGTACTGACCGTCACTGGTGGGGAAGTGGCACAGCAGGTCAATGCCATCTCGCTGTCACTGCAGTGCGATTTCATGGGGTGGGAGCAGGTGCGTTCTCAGGGCGAGCAAGGGCGGAAACAACAGCGCCGCCGCAAAACCTGTGCCCTGCATCAATGGTCACTGCCGGATGCGTTCACCATTAATGCCGGTGAGGAGCGGGTGTTCCACACGGCTTTCATCCTGCCGCAAACCACACCGCTTTCGCTTGGTGACGGCAAGGTGTGGCTCGAAGCCCGGCTAGATATTCCGCTCGCCAAGGATGCCAGTGGCAAAGTAGATCTGGCTGTGAAGCCGGATGATACCTTGGATACTGTGCTGGATACCTTTGAGCAAACTGGCTTTCGTATTACCTCCGTGAAAAATGAAGAGGTGGAACGCCAGCCGTTGCCTTTCTCACAAATTTTGACTCTGGAGCCGGTCGCGGGAGATCTGTCGTCGCGGTTTCGGGAGGTAACCCTCACCGTGATGCGGCAATCCGGTCAATGTGAATTGCAGTTGGTGTTCAAGCCGCAGGGGGAGGGAATTGGGGCGATGGTGGGACGTCTGACCGGCAGCGGCAATATCAAGCGCACCTTAATGCTCGACACCGCTGCAACAGCCGAATCCATCTCGCTTCAGGTGTCAGATTTGCTGTCGGCGGTGTCGCAATAATTTAAGCTTACACGTGTAAGCTTAAATGTGTCATACTGCCTTTCAGTGTCCTGCAAGGTATTGATTAAAGGATAAGGGTGACATGACAACGGCAACTTCCCCGTCTCAGTATTCTGTTCGTGAAGAGATCGCCAGCAGCGTCAGCCACGGTATCGGCGCGATTTTCGGCATTGTGGCGCTGACCCTGCTGCTGATAAAGGCAGTAAGCGAGCATGCTGACGCACTCAGTATTGCCAGCTATAGCATTTACGGTGCCAGTATTATCCTGCTTTATCTGGCATCGACCCTGTATCATGCCATTCCGTTTGCCCGCGCCAAACGGGCGTTGAAAACCTTCGACCATTGCGCGATTTACCTGCTTATCACCGGCACTTACACGCCTTTCCTGCTAATAACTCTGCGTACACCGCTCGCTCACTGGGTGATGGGGCTTATCTGGGCCATTGCGCTGCTCGGCGTTGTGCTCAAGATTGCCTTTGTCTACCGTTTCAAGGCGCTGTCGCTGACGACCTATCTTGCGATGGGCTGGCTGTCACTGGTGGTAGTCTATCAACTGGCGCAGGCAATGCCGGTCGGGGGAATGGTATTGCTGGGGCTGGGCGGGCTGGTGTATTCCGCCGGTGTGTTTTTCTACGTTAAACGCAGCATTCCGTTTAACCACGCTATCTGGCACCTGTTTGTGCTGGGAGGAACGGTGCTGCACTTTCTGGCTATCTACCTGTACGTGCAGCCCGTTTAGAGCGGGTAACTGAAAGGATAACTGGCGCGATTAATCGCGCCAGAAAACCGGAAACAGCAATACCAGCACAGTCAGGATCTCCAGTCGTCCCATCAGCATACCGATGCTCAAAGCCCATTTGGCGGTATCTGGCAGGCTGGCAAAGTTGCCGGTTGGTCCAATGATGGTTCCCATCCCTGGTCCCACATTGGCCACTGCCGTCATGGCACCGGTCAGGCTGGTGATGCCATCCAGGCCCGTTGCTGCCAGCACCATTGCCACGACCAGAATTGTCATGATGTAGGTGATAGCAAACGCCACCACAGAACGCACGATATCCTCATTCACCGGACGGCCATTGTAGCGCTGGACGAAAACACCGGAAGGGTGAACCAGTTGCTGGATTTGCTTGCGAAGCAGTGCCAGTGCTACCTGGAAGCGGAAGATTTTTGCCCCGCCCGCCGTTGAGCCTGAACAGCCCCCCACAATCAGCATAAAAGCAAAAATGACCGAAGCGAACGGCCCCCAGGCGGTGAAGTCCCCCAAGGCAAAGCCGGTTGTTGTGACCACCGAAACGATATTGAAGGTGGCAAGACGGAAGGCATCTGCCAGTCCAAACTGGTGGGTGATCACCAGCCAGGCTGTCACCATCAGGGACGTGATAACCACCAGATAGGTGAAGCCGCGGATCTGCGCATCCTGGAAAATCATCAGCGGGCTTTTACGCCGCAGCGCCTGGATCAGCAGCAAAAATGGCAAACCACCGGCAAACATGAAAATAGTGGCGACCCACTGGCTTCCATGGGAGAAGTCATTCAGGGAGGTATCCCGGGTAGAAAATCCACCGGTAGAGAGCGTTGCCATGGTGTGGTTTACCGCATCAAACGGTGACATGCCGGTCAGCCAGAAGCCGAGATAGCAAAGCGCCGAAAGAAAGAGATACACCTTCATGATACTGGTTGCCACGCTTTTGGTGCGTGGGCTGGATTTTGCTGACCAGTCTGAAGATTCGGTCTGGAACAGGCGCATACCACCGACGTTCAAGAACGGCAGGATAGCTACACCCATCACGATAAACCCGACCCCACCGAGCCATTGCAGAATCGAGCGCCATAGCAGGATTGCCGGTGCCATATCCTGTAATCCACTCAAGACCGTGGAGCCTGTTGTGGTGATACCGGACATGGTTTCAAAGTAGGCATCGGTGAAACTGATGTGGTTGATAAACACAAACGGCAGGGCGGCAAAGGCGCTGGCAATGATCCAGACAAAGGTGGTAATGACAAACATGTCCCGCGCATTGAGGCGGAAGTCGTCAGTGCGTCCGAATGTCAGGCAGGCAAACGCCACCAGGTGGGTAATGATGACCGCAAGGCCGAAGTCGAGAAAACCGGCGGTACCGGTAAAAAAGGCAGTCAGGGTAGGTATGTACATGAAAAGGGCGATCTTGGATAAGACCAGCCCTATCACGAACAGTACCGGCTTTAAGTTAACCATCACACAGCCAGCGTATCAGAGGAAGAACGGACTTGGCTGGAACAGCCTTTCTACGTCCGGAATGTACTTTTTATCGACCAGGAACATCACTACGTGATCGTCCTGCTGGATAACGGTTTTATCGTGGGCAATGAGGACTTCCTCTTCACGCACAATGGCACCTATGGTGGTACCTGGTGGCAATTTGATTTCACCTATTGCACGCCCTACCACTTTAGAGGTGTTGGCATCGCCGTGGGCAATGGCTTCAATCGCTTCGGCCGCGCCGCGGCGAAGGGAAGACACGTTAACAATATCGGCTTTACGCACATGGGTCAGCAATGCGGAAATGGTTGCCTGCTGCGGTGAAATCGCCACATCAATGGCGCCGCCCTGTACCAAATCGACGTAAGCGCTGCGCTGGATAAGCACCATCACTTTCTTGGCACCTAGGCGTTTGGCAAGCATCGCCGACATGATGTTGGCTTCGTCTTCGTTGGTCACTGCAATAAACACATCAATCTGGTCGATGTGCTCTTCGCTCAACAGCTCCTGATCGGAGGCATCACCACAGAACACAATGGTGTTTTCAAGAAGCTCGGAAAGCTGCTCGGCACGCTGCGGGTTACGTTCAATCAGTTTGACGCTGTAAGTGCGCTCAAGGCTTCGCGCCAGACCGGCACCGATGTTACCGCCACCAACAATCATCACCCGTTTGTAGGGCTTCTCAAGGCGCTGAAGCTCACTCATGACCGAACGGATATGGTTACTGGCCGCCACAAAGAAGACTTCGTCATCCGCTTCAATAATGGTGGTGCCCTGCGGACGGATAGGACGGTCGCGGCGGAAAATGGCGGCAACGCGGGTATCCACGTGCGGCATGTGCTCGCGAAGGGCAGACAGGGCATTACCGACCAGCGGACCGCCGTAATAGGCCTTAACGGCGACCAGACCGACTTTGTTGTCGGCAAAGTTCACGACCTGCAGCGCACCCGGGTATTCAATCAGGCGCTGGATATACTGGGTGACCAGTTCTTCCGGGGCAATCAGGTGATCAACCGGGCAGGCGTCAGTTTGATAAAGCTGCTCTTTGGCGGCGAGGTATTGTGGGCTTCGGATGCGGGCAACGCGGTTGGGGGTGTTGTAGAGGGTGAAAGCAACCTGACAGGCAATCATGTTGGTCTCATCAGAGTTGGTCACCGCGACCAGCATATCGGCGTCTTGTGCGCCAGCTTCCAAAAGGGTGGAGGGGTGGCTGGCATAGCCTTGTACCACGCGCAGGTCATATTTGTCCTGCAACTCCCTGAGGCGCTCGGGGTCTTTGTCGACGATGGTGATATCGTTGTTTTCGCCCACCAGGTTTTCAGCCAGTGTGCCGCCGACCTGTCCAGCCCCCAAGATGATAATTTTCATAACGTTTGCGTGAACCTCAGTTCAGTTTTTCATTGTTATCGCCGGTGACCCGTGCCACCGGCGTCTCTCCATTACGCTTTTGTCAGCTCAGCGTAATAGAACCCATCCATGTTTTCTTCGCCCGGTAAAATCTGGCGTCCCGGTTGCTCCAGAGTGCCTGTTTTGAGGGAGGCATCTTGGGTGCGAGCCAGGAAAGCTCTGACCTGCTCAGCGTTTTCCTGTGGCGTCACGGAGCAAGTTGCATAAACCAGCGTACCACCAGATTTCAGCTGCGCCCACATAGCGTCAAGAATTTCAGACTGCAGCGACACTAACTGTGCAATGTCATCGGCGCGGCGAAGCCACTTGATGTCAGGGTGGCGGCGGATAACGCCGGTTGCTGAACACGGGGCATCCAACAGGATGCGGTCAAACTGTTTGCCATGCCACCACTCGGCCGGCGTGCGTGCATCACCGCAAATGACCTGGGCGTTAAGCTGCAGGCGTTTGAGGTTTTCTTCCACACGGGTCAGGCGGGTGGCGTCAACATCCATGGCAACAACCTGTGCGGTTGGCTCATGTTCAAGGATATGGCAGGTTTTGCCGCCCGGTGCCGCGCAGCAATCGAGGATCAGCTCACCGGCTTGCGGCTTGAGGTAATCGACGGACAGTTGCGCAGCAGCATCCTGTACTGATACCCAGCCATCGGCAAAGCCCGGCAGTTTAGTCACATCGCACGGTGCTGCCAGTCTCAGTGCATCCGCCGCCTGTGGATGGATGTCGCTCTCGATACCGGCTTCGCTCAGCAGTGCGCGGTACGCATCACGGGTATGGTGGGTGCGGTTAACGCGCAACCACATTGGCGCTTTCTCGTGGTTGGCTTCAACCACTTGCTCCCAGCTGTCCGGGTAAGCTTGCTGAAGCAGCTTTAGCAGCCAGCCCGGATGACCGTATTTGCCGGCATCGTGGGAAACGGCTGCGGCATCCAGAGCTTCCTGATTGCGCTGGTAGTTACGCAGCACGGCATTGATAAGGCCACGTAGCTGGGGCTTTTTCAAAACCTTTGTCGCGTCTACAGTTTCTGCCACGGCTGCGTGTGCAGGTATGCGCATGTAGCCCAGTTGGTACAGACCGACCAGGATCAGGTGATGGAAGACGCGTTGCTTGCCTTTCAGCGGTTTGTCCATCAGCGACTGGGTGATGGATTCCAGGCGCGGTAGCCAGCGCAGTACGCCGTAGCAGATTTCCTGCAGCAGGGCGCCATCGCGTGGTGCGACTTTCTGCTGGGCAGGCGGCAGCGCTGCAGACAGGGATTGTCCTTGATCGACAACCTGGTAAATCACCTGTGCAGCGACAGCTCTTACGTTCATGAAGGATCCTCAGGATTGGCTTGCGCAGCGGCAAGCGATTAAAAAGGCCAGCAAGCTGGCCTCTTCAAATTACAGTGTGGTGCCAGGTTCAAACCAGTCGCGGCGCGAGTTCAGGATGTCCGCAGCGCTCATGGCTTTTTTGCCCGGTGGCTGAATGGAGGTCAGGCGCAATACGCCGTCTCCGGTCGCCACGCGGATACCTTTTTTGTCGGCAGACAAAATGGTGCCCGGTGCGTTGTCGCTCTGCTCAGCCTCGACTTCCGCATCCCAGACCTTGATGTTGCTCTCTGCCACGGTGAAGTGGCTCATCGGCCATGGGTTGAAGGCGCGGATGCAGCGCTCAATCGCCTCTGCACTCATGCTCCAGTCGATTTGCGCTTCTTCTTTGCTGAGCTTCTTGGCGTAGTTTGCCTGCTCGTCGTCCTGTTTCACCGCCACAGCCTTGCCGGAAGCGATATCGCCCAGACAATCCACCAGTGCATCGGGTCCCAGTGCTGCCAGTCTTTCATATAGGGTGGCACTGGTTTCTTTGGCGTCGATGCTCAGGGTTGCGATTTTCAGCATATCGCCGGTATCCAGACCTTCATCCATTTGCATGATGGTGACACCGGTTTCGGCGTCGCCAGCCCAGATTGAACGTTGGATAGGCGCCGCACCACGCCAGCGTGGCAGGATAGAGCCGTGTACGTTGATACAGCCCAGACGCGGGGTATCAAGTACCACTTTAGGCAGCAGCAGGCCGTAAGCCACTACCACCATGATGTCGGCATCAATGGCTGCCAGTTCCTGTTGTGCTTCTTCCGCGCGCAGTGTCGCTGGCTGGTAAACCGGAATGCTATGTTCCAGGGCCAGCAGTTTCACCGGGCTGGCGGTCAGTTTTTTACCGCGACCCGCTGGACGGTCAGGCTGGGTGTAAACCGCCACAACCTCGTGCTTTGAAGACAACAACGCCGCGAGGTGACAGGCGGCGAAATCCGGCGTACCGGCAAAAATAATTTTCAGTGAATCGCTCAAGGAAACCTCAGCTGGCTTTTTCGTTGGCGCGTTTGAGTTTTTCCAGTTTCTGTTTGATGCGCTGTTGCTTCAATGGCGACAGGTAATCAACGAACAGTTTGCCTTCCAGGTGGTCAAGTTCGTGTTGTACACAAATGGCCAGCAGGTCGTCAGCGTCGAACTGGAATTCATTGCCGTTGCGGTCCAGCGCTTTCACGGTCACTTCTGAGGCACGTGGCACCAGGGCGCGTGCGCCAGGAACAGACAGACAGCCTTCTTCAATGCCGTCTTCACCGCGTTTTTCGATAATTTCCGGGTTGATCAACACCATTGGTTCATCACGGGTTTCGGAAATGTCGATCACCACGATGCGCTGGTGGACATCAACCTGCGTCGCTGCAAGGCCGATACCTTCTTCGTCGTACATGGTTTCCAGCATGTCATCAATAACTTGCTGCAGTTCTGGTGTGACGCTCTCTACCGGTTTGGCCACCGTGCGTAGGCGATCGTCCGGGAAGGTCAAAACCTGTAATACACTCATAAACGTCTCTTAAATATGTTGAACTGTGCCGTATCTGGCTTAGGTAATTGGGCTAATTCTAGACATTTTGCCATTCAAATGACAGCATCCAAATCGAAAGTCCGGTTTTGGAGACAGGGGATGTTTAAAAAGCTCATCATTTTGTGCCTGACGATGGGGTTGTCAGGCTTTGTGGCAGCTGATTCGGTACGTTTGAGTGCCGATGCACCAGAAACTTATGTAGTGAAAAAGGGCGATACCTTATGGGATATTGCCGGGCTTTATCTTGAAAAACCGTGGCACTGGCCAACGCTTTGGCAACATAACCCTGCCATTAAGAATCCGCACCTTATCTATCCCGGCGATATGCTGAGTTTAAGCTGGATTGACGGTAAACCGGTGTTGTCTTACACCTCCGGTGGCGTGACTACGGATTCTGCACCAATCAATGGGGCTTCAACGGCACTGCTACGCCAGTACCTGACCTATGACTCCCTGATTGCTGAGCAGGATTACAGACTGGCACCGCGTGTACTGGGTACCGGAGAGGGCTGGAGCTATATCTCTACCCGCACACCGTTTTTTGTCGACATGCCGCTTGAGAACCAAGACTGGTATATCTACCGTCCCATCACTCACTTCGACCGTGAAGTTGGCGAAGATGATGTGGTGCGGATGATCAGTCTTAAGAAGGTCGGTGAAGCCAAGTTGGTTCGGGCGCTGGAAGAAATATCCGAGCTCAAGCTGGTGAAGCAGAACCAGGAAATCAAACCGAATGACATTATGTTGCCCGCACTGGGTGCAAAAACCGGTGAAATTTTCCATCCGCAACCTGCACCATCAGGAATCAGTGGCAAAGTAATCGGCCACCTTTATGGCAGCAACTATGTTGGTTTGCGCCAAATTGTGGTTGTAGACCGTGGCGAAGCAGATGGGCTGGATGAAGGCCACACGCTTTCTGTGATCATGCCGGGAGCAGCCCTTAAAGGGGTCAAAGGTGATATGCGCTATGACTCCGACGTTGATAACGCTGCTGATCCTGTGCAGTTCAATCTGCCATCACGCTCTGCCGGCACACTGTTGGTGATTCGAAGCTATCCGCAATTCAGTCTGGCAATGGTGGTTGATGCAGAGCAGCCCCTCAAAGCTGACATGCCTGTGATGGCTGCGGAAGGGTGAAATGTCTGGCGAGCTTGAGTGGTGGCTTAGGCTCGCGGCCGTTCCCCGTTTAGGCGGGCAGGCTGTCAGTAAGATCATCAGCCGTTACCCGCCTCATCAATTGGGCAAACTGGAAGATACACAGCTGGCAGCATTGGGATTGAGCCAGACCCAAATCAAAGCACTCCGTTATCCTGACCGTACTACGATCGATAAGTGTCTTGCCTGGGCGGATGAGCCCGGCAGACACATCCTTTCCCTTACCGACCCTCGGTATCCTTATCTTTTAAAACAGATCAGCGGAGCGCCGCCTCTATTATTTGTTGAAGGCAACCCGGATGTCCTGATGTCGCCACAACTGGCTATCGTTGGCAGCCGACATGCTTCTCCTGATGGTTTATCTCTTGCTCATGCGTTCGCCAAAGAGCTGGTATCCCAGGATGTGGTTGTTACCAGTGGTTTGGCACTTGGTATTGATGGGCGTGCTCACCGTGGAGCATTGGATGGTGGAGGAGTAACGGTGGCGGTGCTCGGCTCTGGCCTTGAGCGAGTTTACCCTGCAGCGCACCGGAAACTGGCAGACGAAATCAAAGAAAAGGGCGCTTTGGTTTCAGAGCTTTGGCCTTGGTCGCCACCTAAACCCGCATTTTTTCCGCGAAGAAACCGCATTATCAGCGGTCTATCTGTAGGCGTGCTGGTCGTGGAAGCTGCCTTGAAAAGCGGTTCGTTGATCACTGCAAGGTTGGCGCTAGAGCAAGGGCGCGATGTCTTTGCACTCCCGGGTTCAATTCACAACCCCCACGCCAAGGGCAGTAATGGTCTGATCAAGCAAGGGGCTTATCTGGTCGAATCGGTTGAGGAGATTTTGAGCCAGGTTGGCACCTTGGCGGGGTGTGCAATAAACCACCAGTTAGACATGTCGCCGGCCCAAGTTTTGCAAGAACAATTGCCATTTCCTGAACTGTTGGCTAACGTAGGAAATGAAGCAAGGTGCGTCGATGTGCTTGCAGAGATCTGCGATGAACCCGTTCACGAAATCATGATGCAGTTGTTAGAACTTGAGCTACAGGGGCTTGTAAGTGCAGTACCCGGTGGTTATGTCAGAACGAGGAGGGGCTAGCCATGATGGACATCCTAATGTACCTGTTCGAAACCTATATCCACAGTGATGTTGAACTTATGGTGGATCAGGACGAACTGGCTGATGAACTCTCCAGAGCTGGATTTCATCAAGAAGATATATACAAGGCATTGAACTGGCTGGAGAAACTGGCGCAGTTGCAGGATGCTGACAAAACCCCATACCTCACCGGCAGCGCACTCACTTCTGTGCGTGTGTACACCCCGAAAGAGATGGATCGGCTGGATACCGAATGCCGCGGTTTCCTGATGTTCCTTGAGCAAATCAGCGTTCTGAGTCCTGAAACCCGTGAAATGGTTGTTGACCGTGTTATGGAACTGGAAACTCAGGAGTTTGTGCTGGAAGATCTCAAGTGGGTGATCCTGATGGTGCTGTTCAATGTGCCAGGGAACGAGCGTGCCTACGATCAAATGGAAGAGTTGCTCTACAGCACAGCGGAAGATGAATACCTTCACTAATTACAAGTTGTTGAGGCTGGTCTGTTTTGGCTGGAAAAATTGACGATTCCCTGTTCAGCGCCCATGAGCATGCGCTGGAAGAAAACGAACGCTGCCCGAAATGTGGCAGCGTTCTTGTTATTAAACACAGTAAACGTGGGCCGTTCAAAGCCTGCACTGGCTATCCGGCCTGTGATTTTGCCGAATCACTTCATCACAATGATGGTCATATCGTTAAGGAGCTGGGTTTACCCTGCCCGGAATGTGGCAGCGAGCTGGTGTTGCGCCAAGGTCGCTTTGGGATGTTTATCGGCTGCTCGGCATATCCCACGTGTCAGCATATCGAAAAGCGCGATCAGGAGCCTGAAACTGAAACGCTGGATGTTCCCTGCCCGGAATGCAGCAAAGGGCATCTGCACGAGAAAAAATCCCGTTTTGGGAAAGCCTTTTATGCCTGTGATGCCTATCCAAAGTGCAAGTTTGCGGTGAATCTGAAGCCGCTTAAGGGGAACTGTGAAGTGTGTGGTTACCCGCTGCTGCTGGAGAAAAAACTCGCGTCGGGAACAGTAAAAGTGTGCGCCGACAAAAAGTGCCAGCACAAGCAGGCGTGAACAGCTGCCAGATAAACCAAAAGCCGCATTGGCGGCTTTTGTCGTTTCTGTCGCCCTGGTTTAGGCCAGAGTTGCGGCGGCTTCCTTGATGGCTGGGAACTCTGTGGTATCCAACAAGGCTGCAATATCCCGAAGCTTATCGGTTAATGCTGCTGCGTTGTCGGCACACAGGTTGATGTGGCCAATTTTGCGTCCCGGGCGGGGCGCTTTGTCGTACCAGTGGACATGCGCATGTTGCAGGACTTCTACCGGCACGGTCACTTCGCCCACAATATTGATCATGGCGGTCGGCCGGATACGATGGGCGCTGCCAAGTGGCAGGCCACATACGGCGCGCAGGTGGTTTTCAAACTGGCAGACTTCCGCGCCCTGTTGAGTCCAGTGACCAGAGTTGTGCACCCGAGGTGCGATCTCGTTCACTTTGAGGTTGCCGCCCACATCGAAAAACTCAATCGCCAGTACGCCGACATAATCGAGGGTATCTGCCACTGCTTTGAACATGGCTTCAGCCTGGGCCTGTACTGCGTCATTTTCCCCTGCGGCAACTGAAACGCTCAAGATGCCATTGGTGTGGATGTTCTCTGTCAGTGGATAAATCTCCACATCACCTTTGGCATTGCGGGCACCAATCAAAGACACCTCGCGGTTAAACGGTACAAACTCCTCAGCAATCACACACTGGCGCGCACCCTGCGGTGACGTCTTCAGGAAATTGTCGATATCCAGCCAGACGGCATCGATGTCGGAGTCTGGTTTCAAACGCCACTGGCCTTTTCCATCGTAACCATCAAGCGCACTTTTCAGTATCAGTGGCAGGCCGATATTGGCAATCGCAACATCAAAGTCATCACGACAGGTGATGACCTGATATCGCGCATTGGCGACGCCGGCTTTATCCAGCAGGGCTTTTTCCAGGCGGCGGTCACCACCGGTCAAAATGGCGGTTTCACCCGGGTAAAACTTGCCACTGGCCTGACAGATTTCCAATACATCCGGCGCGATATGTTCAAACTCTGCCGTGATAACGTCTGCATTCTTGATGCCGTTTTCCAGACCGTGTCCCAATACATCGAGGGTGACGGGATGGACGACATTGCCACTTCGAACGTCATACGCACTGATCTTGAGGTTTAGTGGAGCGCCTGCCAGCGCCATCATGCGTGCCAGCTGACCGGCACCGAGAACCAGCACATTCATGGTTAGTCTACCGAAGGGTCAGGGTGAGCCAGTACAGTGTCAGTCTGGTTTTGGCGGAAAGTATCGATTTTCGCCATTAGGGCATCATCGCTGGTTGCAAGGATTTGCGCGGCCAACAGCCCGGCATTGGCTGCACCTGCATCACCTATCGCCAGGGTGCCGACGGCCACACCTTTTGGCATTTGCACGATAGAAAGCAATGAGTCCATGCCTTTCAACGCTTTTGATTGTACCGGTACACCCAATACCGGCAGGTTGGTGAAAGCCGCTGTCATGCCTGGAAGATGTGCAGCACCGCCCGCACCGGCAATGATCACTTTCAGGCCACGTGATGCCGCGTCGCTGGCATATTCCGCAAGCAGAGCCGGTGTACGGTGCGCAGAAACTACTTTGGTTTCATACGCGATTCCGAAGTGCTCCAGCATATCTGCTGCGTTTTTCATGGTAGGCCAGTCAGACTTGGAACCCATGATGATGCCAACTTTCATAATTACTCCTGTAAATGCGCGTGACCATTGAAGCTGTGTTACCGGTTGGGGTTACACGGCTTCAATCGTTAAGTTGGGCGCATTATATCGGCAAAAAATGGATAGGAAAACGTTTGCGTCGGTATAAAAGAGCCAGGGTTGGCGCCTATTAAGATATGTCGCTGGCGAAAACTCTGTATCGATTTGTGACAAAAGTGTTGAGAACGTCGGGTATAGTTGGTCATAGTAGGCCGAAATGAGAAATATCGAGCAGGAGAACAGCGTTGGCGAATGTGGAGCAATGCGTTGCAGCACTATCACGGGGTGAAGTGATAGCCTATCCCACTGAAGGGGTTTTTGGTGTTGGATGCGACCCGGACAGCGCGGGAGCCGTCCAGGCTCTGTTGGACGTCAAAGCCCGTGACAAAGCAAAAGGGCTTATCCTGATTGCGGCTGAATTGTCCCAGCTCGACGGGTACATAGACTTTGACAGCCTGAGCGATGAAGTTAAAGCCGACGTTTTGGCTACCTGGCCGGGACCGGTGACATGGGTGATGCCTGCCGGGAAGAAAATCACGGATTGGGTAACCGGTCAGTTTGATACTGTCGCTGTGCGCGTCTCTGATCATCCGGATGTACGTGCGCTTTGCCTGGCGTATGGCAAGCCCATCACTTCAACCAGTGCCAATCTTAGTGGTGAGGAGCCTTGCCGGAGCGTAGAGGAAGTGATGGTACAACTTGGCAACCGTGTCCCTTGTGTTTTGGAAGGGAAAACCGGTGGACGAGACAAACCTACCGAGATCCGCGATGCACGTTCTGGTAAGGTGCTGCGACAGGGTTAAACGAAAAAGGATTTTACGTGGACAATCAAGACCTTTCCCAACAGGTTGATAAAGAGGCGGTAAAACGTTTCTTGTTGACGCTTCAGGACACCATTTGTTCGGCGCTGGAAAACGAAGATGGCAGTGCTTCTTTTATTGAAGATGCCTGGCAGCGAGAGGCTGGCGGTGGTGGTCGTAGCCGTGTCCTGCGTGATGGTGCTGTCTTTGAGCAGGCTGGGGTGAATTTCTCCCACGTTTACGGGGACAAGATGCCGGGGTCTGCGACCGCCCTCAGGCCTGAATTGGCTGGACGGAGCTTTGAAGCGATGGGAGTTTCCCTGGTGGTTCACCCGAACAATCCTCATGTGCCAACATCGCATGCAAATGTCCGCTTCTTTATTGCTGAAAAAGAGGGCGAAGCACCGGTCTGGTGGTTTGGTGGCGGCTTCGACCTAACGCCTTTCTACCCGGTAGAAGAAGATTGTCGTCACTGGCACCAGACAGCCAAAGCCATTTGTGCCCCGTTTGGTGATGAGGTATATCCTGAGCACAAAGCCTGGTGTGACCGATACTTCTTTCTGCCGCATCGTAACGAAACCCGGGGCGTAGGTGGTCTTTTCTTTGACGACTTGAATGCCTGGGGTTTTGACCGCTGTTTTGATTACATCAAAGCCGTGGGGACAGGGTATCTTGAAGCGTATCTTCCTGTTGTCAAAAAGCGTAAAACAACCGAATACGGAGAGCGGGAACGGGCGTTCCAACTTTATCGCCGTGGCCGCTATGTCGAATTCAATCTGGTTTATGACCGCGGCACTTTGTTTGGGCTACAAAGTGGTGGGCGCACTGAATCAATCTTGATGTCGATGCCTCCTCTGGTTCGGTGGGAATATGGCTTTGAGCCAGAACCGGGCTCGGCAGAAGAAAGGCTATACAAAGAATATCTGATGCCAAGGGAGTGGTAAGGTGGATAAATACGTTGTAGTGGGTAACCCCATCAAGCACAGCAAGTCTCCTTTTATACATACCCTGTTTGCTCGCCAGACAGCGCAAGCCATGCAGTATGAAACCCTGGAAGCACCGATAGATGCCTTCGAGGTGACAATGGATGCATTTTTCGCACAAGGTGGAAGAGGGTGCAACGTTACCGTGCCGTTTAAGGAAAATGCATACAAGTATGCGACCTTGCTGACAGAGCGTGCACAGTTGGCAGGGGCTGTGAACACTCTCAAAAAGCTCGATGACGGTGGCATACTTGGAGACAACACCGATGGTGAAGGTTTGGTGCAGGACTTGTTGAGCCATCACGTCCTGTTAAGTGGTGCAAAAGTATTGCTGCTGGGAGCGGGTGGAGCCGCACGCGGGGTTATCCTGCCGTTGCTTGCTCAAAACCCCGCAACCTTGACTATTGCCAACCGCACCGCCAGCAAGGCAGAAAATCTGGCATCTGTTTTTGCTAATAAAGGTAATGTTTCCGCCGCAGGTTTCGATTCGCTGAATGAAGCGTTTGACGTCATCATCAATTCGACATCAGCTAGCCTTACTGGTGAACATCCGCAAATCAGTCCCTCTGTTATTGGAAGTCACTCTGTGGTCTACGACATGGTTTATGGGGCAGGGTTGACCAGTAGCAACCAATGGGCGAGTGATCATGGTGCAGCGCGTGTTTTGGATGGACTAGGGATGCTGGTGGGGCAGGCGGCAGAAAGCTTTACTATTTGGCGTGGTATCCGGCCGGGAAGTGGCCAAGTGCTAAGGGAGCTTCGCCGCAATCTTTCTCAATAGACAGTTGTATATAGAAGGTCAGGTCTATGAACCAAAATATCTTGTTTCCCGATCTTCAACATTGGGATGCAGAAAAGCAGGCGGTTGGCTTCCTGGCACAACAAGCAGGGGCGTTGATTCCTTGTTTTATTTCCCTTGCTGATCTGGGAAAGCGGGCGCAACAAAAACTGGAAACAGAAGAAGCGATATTGAAAGTGTTTAATCAATACCGCTTCGACCTGGAAGAGCTTGCTGAAGAAGCCATTGAAGAAGAAGACTTCAATGTGCTTGGTGAAATATGGGTACGTTAACCTTCCGCCAAATACTCATCTTTAGTCAGGACATAGTTGTCCGACGATTTTTGTAAAAAAGCGCGCTCTGCTTCCTTTAGTGGGCGCGCTTGTTTTACCGGGCTACCTACATAAAGATACCCAGACTCCAAACGCTTACCCGGTGGAACCAAACTCCCAGCTCCTACCATCACCTCATCTTCTATTACTACACCATCGAGGACGATGGCTCCCATGCCTACCAATACTCTGTTACCTATGGTGCAACCGTGCAGCATAACTTTGTGGCCAACTGTCACATCTTCACCAATAACCAACGGATAGCCTTCGGGGTTCTCCTTATTTTTGTGGGTTACGTGTAAGACAGAGCCGTCCTGAATATTTGAACGGTTTCCGATGCGGATATGGTTGACGTCACCGCGCGCAGCAACCAATGGCCAGATACCCACATCGTCACCTAAGGTAATATCACCCACTAAAACGCAAGATGGGTCGATATAGACACGCTCGCCAAGGGTCGGAAAGATACCTTTATAGCTGCGAAGTACAGAAGACATAGCAATTTCCATTCGATTGAGTATCAAAACAGACTATCTGGAACACTCAAATAGTGCAATTTTTGTTCTTCTAGATGCTGTTTCGAGTGCTTTTGATTGAAAAACGAACGAATGCACCGTTTTTAATAGAAAACATCAAAAAAGCCCTTGCCAAGATTTTGAACCTCCCTATAATGCCGCTTCACCGACACGGAGAGCGGCTTCCTCTGCGGAAACACTCACTGAATCGGTACGGCGAAAAGCCTCAAAATTGATTCGAAATAAACGCTTGACGCGCTGTTTCGAATCAGTAAAATGGCCGCCCGCTTCAACGGAAAAATGTCCGCTTGAGGCAAGTCAACAAGACGTTTTGAAGGTTGCGAAAGCAACGCTGAAAAATCTCAAAATTTCTTCTTGACTTCATCGCCTGGCAGCGTAGAATTCGCAGCCCTGACGGTGAGAAGCGAAGCTTCTTAAGTCAACGTTCTTTAACAATTTGACCAATGCAATCTGTGTGGGCACTCGTCATTGATAGACAAAAAGATTTATCAACGAACTGAGTGACCAAACGAAACTCTTCGGAGTTATCGGCA
>NZ_JAHUTS010000041.1:0-21055 GCF_019209835.1 Enterovibrio paralichthyis
GGAAGCGATACATCATGTGTTGCCCATTAAGCGAGAAGAGCGAATATACCCGAGAGCCGTGAAGCCTAAGGCAAAGAAATACCCCAATAAAAAGAAAGCCAGTCAGCTTAACTGACTGGCATTAGCCGACCGGCCGCTTTTTTTATCTGTCATTCACAAAGCACATGTAGCGTCAAATTGTCTGACACTGCCACAAACGACATATCCAGCTGGGTGTCATAGACACTGCCACTGTCCAGCCAGTACGGCATGGTAGTCGGTATTGCACTGCTTCCCTTAGAGACGGCACGCTGGATGGCAGCCATGCTGGCAAGCTTTTTGCCCCCGTTTTGGCAAGCCTCCCGGGCTTCCTGGTAAGTTGCGCTCCACCACTCCTGCCCCCCGAATTCTGTGCGGTTGTCCTTACCTTTCGGTAGTGGCGCCCAAAGCCCCGCGACCGGCTCCATCACCCTTTCAGACGTGGTGGCCTCCTCTGTAGGGCTCGCCGCCAGCGCTCCACCCACTTCACGGATAAAGACATCGGCCATCAAGTCAGACTGACGAAAATCATCCCTGATTTTGAGGGCTTCAGCGTAGGATTGGTAAGGCCCTGTCAGGCAGCGGTACTGCCCGGCCTCCGGGCGGAGAAGAAAAGGGGTATGCTCCTCGACCGCTTTTCTAAAGGCAGCTTCTGGCATGGCATCCAACATGCCGCATTGGATCCAGAACTGACCTTCCTGCGAGGGCTCCCTGCCCCACAACCCTTCACCGATGGGACAGGTTTGCGCCACAATCTCAATGCCGTCATGAACATCTACCGCCCTGCACAACTCGTCCAGAGTGTCACCCTGCGAAGGGGATGCCACCAGCATCAAAGCCAACGCCATCCGAAGCCTCAACATGTCATCACCCTTGTGCTGCACTCAAGTGATTTGTTCATCCCTACCACCTCACTGTCATTGTGTTTGTTATGGCGGAACATTGTATGGATAGGGCGATGTAAGGCTTTATATGTCAGCAGATTCTCCAGCTCATTTCACACATTCGGGTTGGATAGGGTGAGGGATCACTCACACAACACCAGCAATGCAGACTCTTCTGACAGTGGCATGGAAACGCCCATTGCAATGTCATAGCCGCGCTGCTCCGCTACCCAGAATGGAAGGCGGTTGGGAAGCTCTTCGGTCAGTGACGGGGTTGCAGCAATGCGTTTCATGGTTGTCTCGGAAGCGAGTGCCATCCCATCCCGCTGGCAGGTGGTGGACGCTTCTTTGAACGATGCCCGCCACCAGATTTTTCCCTGACTGCTGTAGCTTGGCTCATCAACGCGAGGCAAAGGGCTTTTCAGTGTCGCCACATTTTCATACAGGCGGCCGGTTCGGATAACTTGCCCGGCGGCCTGCTTCGGCGCTTTTTTCATACTGGTCTTTTGTTTTTCCACACGGGAAGGTTTTGCCGCCGCCATAGCAACACTTGCGGCAGAAACACTGCGGATAAAGGCAGACTTCATGTCTGGAAGCTTTCTGAGCTTATCCCTTTCGGCCACTGCCGCGCCGTAGCTATTAAACGGCCCCATAAGGCAACGATATTGGCTCCCCTCTTCACGCAGCACAAACGTCGTTTCCGGCAGACCGCTTTCCAGCCTTGCGGCGAACCAAGCCTGAGGCCATTTGTTCAGGAGTCCGCATTGCACCCAGAACTCGCCTTCCTGCGATGCTGGCTTGCGCCCCCAAAGGCCATCACCAATCGGACAGGATTCGCTGACCACCAGCCAGCCGTCACGTTCTGAAGGTTCACAGGCGCGCTTTGACTCCAAAGCAAATGCAGAGGACGCACCGAGCAAAAATGTCAGCGCAACCATCCCCTTCCCCAAGCCAAACGTCTTCATCCCATCCTCCAGGATTTTATTGTTCTCAACTAGTTAGCCTAGCGTGAAATGGACAGACAAACAAAAGAAAGGGCAGCTTTCGCTGCCCTGTATCAGATTATTTTTTACCCGTTTTGCTCGTCTATGACGAGGCAGGCGATTTGCCTGTCTCCATAAGTTTTGAGCGCAGGTTGCTCCTGATGGCAACGGTCAACCGCGTGGTGACAGCGAGCATGGAAAGCGCAGCCTTTTGGTGGGTTAAGCGGACTTGGCAGCTCACCGGTCAGCTTGATACGTTCGCGGCGATGCTCTGGGTCCAGTCTTGGTGTAGCAGAAAGCAATGCCTGAGTGTAAGGGTGCTTGGGATCTTTGAAAATTTCGTCAGCTTTCCCTTTTTCCACGCAGCGGCCGAGGTACATCACCATCACTTCATCGGCGATATGCTCCACCACGGACAGGTCATGCGAGATAAACACATAGGAAAGTCCCAGTTCATCCTGCAAGTCCATCATCAGGTTCAGTACCTGCGCCTGAACCGACACATCGAGTGCCGAGACGGGCTCATCCGCCACCACCACTTCCGGGTTGAGCATCAAGCCACGGGCAATCGCAATACGCTGGCGCTGACCACCGGAGAACATGTGCGGATAGCGATCGTAGTGCTCTTTTTTCAGCCCCACTTTCGCCATCATTTCCAGCGCACGAGCTTTACGGTCAGCCGAGTTCATATCGGTGTTGATTTCGAGCGGCTCTTCCAGGATCTGGCCGATTTTCTTACGCGGATTGAGAGAACCATAGGGGTTCTGGAACACGATCTGGATTTTCTGGCGGCGCAACTTGTCCGACTCCGGATCGCGTTTGAGCAAATCTTTGCCCTTGAAATCGAGCGTGCCGCCGGTTGGGATTTCAATCATGGTCAGCAAACGGCCAAGGGTGGATTTACCACACCCAGACTCTCCAACGACTGCCAGCGTTTTGCCTCGTTCAAGGGTGAACGATACCCCGTCCAGCGCTTTCACTTCCGCATCCGGTTTAAACATGCCCTGTTTGACCGGATAGTATTTTTTCAAATCCACTGCATGGAGCAGCGGCGCTTGTTGTTCACTCATCGCGTTGGCTCTCCCAGCTCATTCAATGGATAGTGACATTTCACTGCGCGCTCGGCCGGCCCCTGAACGGCGGGCTCTTCTTTGCGGCATTTGTCCGTAGCATAGGGGCAGCGCGGGTTGAGCATGCAGCCCTGCGGACGGTCAAACAGCCCTGGCACCACACCCGGCAGGGAATCAAGACGGTGTTTACCTGCGGAGGATTCCGGCAATGAGCGCAGTAGTGCCTGGGTATACGGGTGTTTCGGGGAGCGGAAAATCTCTGCAGAGGATCCGGTTTCCACCACCTGTCCTGCGTACATCACCATCACCTTGTGCGCGGCTTCTGCCACCAGCGCCAAATCGTGGGTGATCAGCACCAGCGCCATGTTCTGCTCTTTTTGCAGCTCGAGCAGCAGGTCGATGATCTGCGCCTGAATCGTCACATCCAGTGCCGTGGTTGGCTCATCCGCAATCAGCAAACGCGGGTTACAGGCAATCGCCATCGCGATCATCACGCGCTGGCTCATCCCACCGGAGAGCTGGTGCGGATAGACCTTGAGGCGCGACGCTGGATCAGGAATACCCACCAAACGCAGCAACTCTTCCGCACGCTCTCGGCGCGCTCTCTTGCTGCCCCCCTGATGCACCTGCAGCGCTTCCATGATCTGGTAGCCCACGGTGAAACAGGGGTTCAGGCTGGTCATCGGATCCTGGAAAATCATAGAGATTTCGGCACCGGTCAGCTTTTTTCGCTCTTTTTCAGGCAGCGTGAGTAAATCCCGGCCGTAGAAATTGACCGAGTCAGCACTGACGCGCCCCGGATAATCAATCAGTCCCATGATCGCCAGCGAGCTGACCGACTTACCGGAGCCAGATTCACCCACAATGCCGAGGATTTCCCCTTCGTCGACGGTATAGCTGATCCTGTCCACCGCTTTGAACGGTGCGCTCTCATCACCAAAGTGAACGGAGAGCTGGTTTACTTCTAAAATCGCCATCTTGCTCTCCTACTGCTTCAGTTTTGGATCCAACGCATCGCGAAGGCCATCACCCATGAGGTTAAAAGCCAGTACGGTCACGAGGATTGCCAGACCCGGGAAGGTCACCACCCACCATGCAGAGTTAATGAACTGACGGGCATCCGCCAGCATCACACCCCACTCAGGCGTTGGAGGCTGCGCGCCAAGACCAAGGAAGCCCAACGCCGCCATATCCAGGATCGCAGCAGAAAAGCCCAGGGTTGCCTGGACAATCAAAGGCGCAACACAGTTTGGCAACAGCACAGAGAACATCAGGCGGAAATGACCGGCACCAGCTACGCGCGAAGCGGTGACATAATCGCGGTTCACTTCTGCCAGCACCGAGGCTCGTGTCAGACGCACATAGTGCGGCAGTGAAACAAAGGATATCGCCAGGGATGCGTTGAAGATCGACGGCCCAAGGATAGCGACGATAGCAATCGCCAGCAGCAGGCTTGGCAGCGCCAGCATGATATCCACCAGACGCATAATCGCGGTATCAATCATGCCGCCGAAGTAACCGGCCACCAGACCCATAAAGACGCCAAGAACCAGCGACAGGGCAACCACCAGACAGCCAATCAGCAGGGATAGACGCGCACCGTAAATCAGGCGCGAGAGAATATCTCGTCCCACATCATCGGTACCGAGGATAAAGTTCCAGCTGCCGCCTTCAATCCATGCAGGAGGCATCAGCAGCGCATCACGGAACTGCTCCGCCGGGTTATGCGGCGCCACGATCGGAGCAAGAATGGCGACGATTATGACGAAAGCGATATAAATAAGCCCAGCCAATGCGCCTTTATTCGAGGAGAAATAGCTCCAGAATTCAGCAAATGGCGACAAGGGTTGGCGCTCTTGCGGTAATGTATTTTGTGTAGTTTCAGACATCGTTCTCCCTCCCTACTTGCCGTGTCGAATACGTGGGTTAACGACGCCGTAAAGGATGTCGACGATAAGGTTTACGACGATGATGATGGTCGCCACCAGCAAAATACCGCCCTGCACCACCGGATAATCGCGGCGGCCAATGGATTCAATCAGCCATTTACCGATCCCCGGCCAGGCAAAGATGGTCTCGGTCAGAATCGCACCGGAAAGCAGGATACCCACCTGCAGGCCAATCACTGTGATTACCGGGATCAATGCGTTGCGCAGACCGTGGATCAGGATAACGCGCCAAGGCATCAAGCCCTTCGCCCGCGCGGTGCGGATGTAATCCTCGCCCAGCACTTCCAGCATGGATGAACGCGTCATACGCGCGATGACCGCCAGGGGAATGGTGCCCAGCGCAATCGCAGGCAGGATGAGGTGATGCACCGCCGCGCCAAACGCGCCGGGTTCACCGGACAACCAGGCATCTATCAACATAAAGCCAGTGACTTCATCCACCCAGTAGGTCGCATCGTCCATACGCCCGGAGACCGGGGTTAAGTCGAGGCCAATCGAGAAAAAGAGAATGAGCAACAGCGCCCACCAGAAAATCGGCATGGAGTAGCCTGTCAGGGAAACCGCCATCACTGAATGGTCGAGCACTGTTCCTCGTTTGACTGCTGCCAGTACCCCAGCGGGCAATCCCACCAGAATGGCAAACAGTGCCGCACAGAAAGCCAGCTCCATGGTGGCAGGAAACAGGGTCATGAACTCCTTCATCACCGGTTCTTTGGTGATGAGTGATGTCCCCAAATCGCCGTGGAGGACATTGCCGATATAAATGAAATATTGTTCGAAAAGAGGTTTGTCGAGACCAAGCTCAGACATCAGCTGGGCATGGCGCTCAGGGGAAACGCCGCGCTCACCTGCCATCACTTCGATGGGGTCACCCGGGATCATCCTGATCAGAGAAAAGGTCAGCAGGGTAATGCCGATAAACGTCGGGATCACCAACCCCAGACGCTTGAGAATAAACTGCAACATAAAAAGACTCGCTCAAGTGCGTGGTGACGCAAAAACCGCGGCCACATCCTGCAGCCGCGGTGTTCTTTTGCATGGCGATTATTCTTGAATATCTACGCCATAGAAGATGTGACCGCCGAATGGGTCAATTTTGTAGTTCTGAACTTCTTTACGTACAGGTTCGAAAACAACAGAGTGCGCGATAGTGACCCATGGCGCCTGCTCTTTGAACACCACCTGCGCCTCTTCATACAGCTTGGTACGCTCTTCAACGTCAGAGGTCAGTTTGGCTTTCTGGATCAAGTCTTCAAATGGCTGGTAACACCATTGAGCACGGTTAGAACCACCTACGCCAGAACAGCCCAACAGTACGGCAAGGAAGTTATCCGGGTCACCGTTGTCACCGGTCCAGCCCAGCAGCACAGAGTCGTGCTCACCGGCTTTCGAGCGCTTGAGGTACTCACCCCACTCGTAAGTGACGATTTCAGCATCAACACCGACTTTCGCCCAGTCAGCCTGAATCACCTCAGCCATGCGGCGTGCATTCGGGTTGTAAGGACGCTGAACAGGCATCGCCCAGATGTTGGTTTTGAAACCATCTTCCAGACCCGCTTCTTTCAGCAGTGCCTTGGCTTTTTCCAAATCGTATGGGTAATCCTGAATTTCGTCGTTGTAAGACCAGATTGTCGGTGGGATTGGGTTTTTCGCCGCTTTACCAGCGCCCTGGAACACAGCGTCAATGATGGCTTCTTTGTTTACCGCCATGTTCAGTGCCTGACGCACGCGAACATCATCAAACGGTTTTTTCTGGGTGTTGAAGCCCAGGTAACCCACATTCAAACCTTCCTGATTCATCAGGTTAACGGCTTTGTCGCTGTCCATGCGCTCAAGATCAGCCGGGTTTGGATATGGCATGACATGACACTCACCCTTTTGCAGCTTCGCATAGCGAACCGAGGCATCAGGTGTGATAGAAAACACCAGACGGTCGATAGGCGCTTTGCCTTCATAGTAGTCCGGGTGTGCCAGGTAACGGATGGTGGAGTCTTTTTTGTAGCCTGCCAGCGCAAACGGACCGGTACCGACAGGTTCCAGATCCAGCTTCTCAGGCGAGCCCGCTTTCAGCATTTGGTCAGCCTGCTCCGCAGACATGATAGACGCGAAGTCCATCGCCAGGTTGGCAATGAATGGTGCTTCCGGACGGGTCAGGTTGAATTTGACCGTGTAATCGTCAACTTTCTCGATGGAATCAATCAAGTCGCCCATTTCCATCGCGTTGAAGTACTCGTAAGAACCACCAGATACTTTGTGGAATGGGTGGTTTTCATCTTTCTGGCGCATGAACGAGAAGATCACGTCATCAGCATTGAAATCACGGCTTGGTTTGAAATCTTTATTGGTGTGGAATTTCACGCCTTCACGCAGTTTGAAGGTGTAAGTCTTACCGTCATCAGAGACTGTCCAGGATTCCGCCAGTCCCGGTACGATTTTGGTCGTGCCGCGCTCGAACTGCACCAAGCGGTTAAAGATTTGGCGAGAACTCGCGTCAAAAGTAGTACCAGCGGTGTAGAGCGATGGGTTAAATCCTTCTGGAGAGCCTTCGGAGCAATATACCAGCGTCTTTGCCTGTACTCCGGCTGCCACTGCAGATGCGAGAAGAGCAGCACTCAGCTTCAACATTCCTGTTTTCATCGTTTGACTCCATATGGTTGAACGATAAACCGCCGTCGACACCCGCTTCAGACAAAAAATGCGCGTGTTGCGCATTCCACTGTTTACCCATGAGGTTTGAAACGAAAGTGCCTTTCAACGGCCAATTTACAACCGCGCAAAAAGCACGCGATTTGTTGATAGATGAATCTGGCAAAGATTTCACAAAAAATCAACAAAGCAGCACAAAGTTCCATATTTAAACTCGCAATACGCATAAATAGTCATTTTATGGAGTTAGATTAGACTCTGAGACAAACTCACAGCCACAAAGTTAAACGGCTGTTTTAAATAAACTTTATATAAATTATCAAGGAAGAGATTAGTGCTAATTTCGCGGCAGGCAAAAAGAATAAGCAGGAAATCAGAGGCGATCTCTAAAAGTTAATCAATGATATATATTCAACTTGGATTTTCAGCACTATCAGCCAAGCGATAAAAGAAACCACCGAATAATCATCCACAAATCAACCTATTGTCAGGTGCATAATTAGAGGCTTAGTTTTGCATTAATCATCTGTTTCGAGTCTTGAGACAGCATGACTTACTTCAAAAAAACGACAATTCGTCATCTCGCACCAACAGATTGATTAAAAATAGAACACCCGCAACCACCTTGATATCGCAACAATTTGCTTTCAGGAAGATTGTGTATCCGTTGCTCCCCGCCACTCTGTCAGACAAAACAAGCTTAAAAGCAGCATCCACCAAGTTAGGTGTATAAATAAAGAGGGAAATTTTCGTTGTAAGGGCCAACAGCAAATAATACCGCGCTGGCTGACTGATCTTTGTCTTTAAGAATGGTGGCAGTACACCAAGAAGGGGAGCAATTTAGTTTGAAAATGACAAATACGAAAAAGCCCGCTCTACTGAGCGGGCTTTCTCTGAAAGTGGTCGGTGAAGAAGATTCGTACGGGGCGGGCTTCCAAATGGTTCGACACTTCGACCCGACCCATCATGCTGTAAGCATGAAGCCAATTTTATTACCACTGAAACGACGAAGCCCTGCTCATTGAGCAGGGCTTCTAAATGTGGTCGGTGAAGAGGGATTCGAACCCCCGACCCTCTGGTCCCAAACCAGATGCGCTACCAAACTGCGCTATTCACCGAGTGGGGTGGCTGACGGGACTTGAACCCGCGACAACCGGAATCACAATCCGGGACTCTACCAACTGAGCTACAGCCACCACTGTTTTATTTCTTCGCCAAATTTTCATTTCCGGAATTGGCGCACCCGACAGGATTCGAACCTGCGACCTTTGGCTCCGGAGGCCAACGCTCTATCCAGCTGAGCTACGGGCGCTTGCCCCTGTCGGCGGAGTCGAATATTACGGATATCGCCCCATGCCGTCTAGCACTTTTTTTAATTTTTTTTCCGACCGATTCATTTTTAAACGATCAGGCTAAAATCAGTGCAAGGGAGGCATAGCATAACGGTTTCACGCAACAATCTAAAGCGCTATAATCACTTAATCTTTACACAGAGTTAACTTGTTTTCGTTCTGACTCCGTCGTCAGTCCTGTCACAATTGCAAAAAATGGAGACTCGATTCGCCGATCTCACCATTTAATTGTGATAAAAAGAGTTAACCGCATAAAAAACGTCCGTTCATTCGGAGCCAAAAAAAGATATTGGGAGTGAAACCGTGAGCGCAAAGGGAATTTTTTTACGTCGTCTAGCAGTGTCTGCTGTCACCGCTTTGTCTCTGATGGGTGCAGCGCACGCTGCTGACATGTCAGAAGAAGCCATTGCAGAACGCATCGCACCAGTCGGTTCCGTTTATCTGGAAGGTGAAGCACCGGTGGAAACCGCCGCAGCGCCTACCGGCCCACGTACCGGTGATGCGGTCTACAACACTTACTGTATGGCCTGTCACGCCACTGGTGCAGCCGGTGCGCCAAAAACCGGTGACAAAGCCGCTTGGGAGCCACGTATTGCACAAGGCGAAGATGTGCTGCTGACCCACGCTGTGAACGGCTTTAACGGCATGCCGGCACGTGGTACCTGTATGGATTGCTCGGATGATGAAATCCAAGCCGCCATCGATCACATGCTCTCGCTGTAAAATTCGGGATATTGAAAAGGCGACCGTCGGGTCGCCTTTTTTGATCAAGCGTCAAAATGGAAGCAAACGCACTGAAACCGAGCGCCAATTCACGCATGATGCGCGCCTGTTTTACTGTGCTACATCGCTGACATGACTGAATTCGAAAAAATGACCCGCGGCCTTGCCTTCAACGGCCGTGACGAAACCATTGATACTATCCGCTCCAAGGCTTTTTCCCTGCTGCAAACCTACAACACCCTGCCGGCAGATAAATCTTACGATACCGCTGTTGAGCTTTTTGGCAGCATCGATCCCGAATCTATGGTGATGCCACCCTTCCAGTGCGAATTTGGCAAAACCATCCACATCGGCAAGGAGACCTTTATCAATATGGGCGTCGTGATGCTCGATGGTGCGCCTATTACTATCGGTAACAATGTACTGATTGGCCCAAATTGCCAATTTTATACGGCGGGTCACCCGATGGATTACCGCCGTCGCCGCCAGTGGGAAACCTTCTGCCTGCCGATTGTGGTGGGGAACGATGTCTGGATTGGCGGGAACAGTGTAATTTGCCAGGGCGTAACGATTGGCGATCGCAGTGTGGTTGCCGCCAACTCAGTGGTCACCAAGGATATGCCTGCAGACTCCCTGATTGGCGGGACGCCAGCGCGGGTGATCAGAAAACTGCATGAGAACGAATCTGCGCAGGAAGCGCTGCAGCCATAAAGAAAAAGCCGGATTGCTCCGGCTTTCAATGCTATTTTTTCAGCATCGCCCTGAGATTGGCGATGGCGGCCTGCCCTTTAGCCATCCGCTCTTCCTGGGTCTGGGGCTTTTTCTTCTCTTCCCACTCCACATCGTCGTATGGCAGTTCTTCCAGGAAACGGCTTGGCATCGGTTTGATAAGTTCGCCGTACTGGCGACGCTCTTTACACAGGGTAAAAGTCATCTCGCGCTGGGCACGGGTGATCCCCACGTAAGCCAGTCGGCGCTCTTCCTCAACATTGTCTTCATCAATGCTGGATTGATGAGGCAGCAGACCTTCCTCCATCCCCACCAGATAGACGTAGGGAAACTCCAGGCCTTTTGAGGCATGCAGTGTCATCAACTGCACCTGATCGGCGTCGTCATTGTCTTCGCCCCGCTCCATCATGTCGCGCAGGGTCAGGCGCTGAACCACTTCACGCAAGGTTTTAACCTCGTTGTCGTAGTTGTCACCTTCCAGGTCCGCCACAATCCAGCTATAGAGATCGGACACGTTTTTCATCCGCATCTCTGCCGCTTTCGGGCTGGATGAGGTTTCATACAGCCAGTCTTCGTAATGGGAATCACGTACCAGCGAGCGTACGGCATCCACCGCATCGCCACGTTCAAACTGGTCGGAAAGCTCGACAATCCAGCGGGTAAAACGCTGCAGGGATTCCAATCCACGGCCATTCAAGTGCTCTTGTAACCCAAGCTCAAAACTCGCTGCAAACAGGCTTTTTCCGCGCATATTGGCGTAATTTCCCAGCTTTTCGAGCGTTACTGGGCCGATTTCACGACGCGGCGTGTTGACGATACGCAGGAAGGCGTTGTCGTCATCCTGGTTGGTCAACAGGCGCAGGTAAGCCATGATGTCTTTGATTTCTGCACGGGCAAAGAAGGAGGTACCGCCGGAAATTTTGTACGGGATACGGTTCTGCATCAGTGCTTTTTCAAACAGGCGTGACTGGTGATTCCCGCGGTACAGGATGGCGTAATCCTTGTAATCGGTGCGGTTCATAAACTTATGGGCGATGATTTCCCCCACCACACGCTCGGCTTCATGCTCTTCATTATTGGCTTTGAGCACTTTGAGCATTTCGCCATCCGGCAGCGCAGAAAACAGCGTTTTCTCAAACACGTGCGGGTTGTTGGCAATCAGGATGTTGGCCGCACGCAGGATTCGGCTGGTTGAACGGTAGTTCTGCTCCAGCTTGATCACCTTCAGGCTCGGAAAGTCCTGGCTCAGCATCAACAGGTTTTTCGGCTGCGCGCCACGCCAGCTGTAAATCGACTGATCATCGTCACCTACCACGGTAAAGCGTGCGCGCTCACCCACCAGCAGTTTCACCAACTGGTACTGGCTGGTGTTGGTGTCCTGGTATTCATCCACCAGCAGGTAACGGATTTTGCTTTGCCAGCGTTCACGCACCTCTTCATTGGTTTTCAGCAGAATGACCGGCATCAGGATAAGGTCGTCAAAATCCAGCGCGTTGTAGGCTTTCATTTGCTTTTGGTACATGGCGTAGCAATGGGCAAACAGCTGGTCGCGCTCCCCCATAGCAGCAGATTGTGCTTGCTGCGGCGTCAGCATGTCGTTTTTCCAATTTGAGATGGTGTGCAGAAGCTGGTTGAGCAGGTCTTTATCCCCTTCCAGCTCATCTTCGGTCAGCTCTTTGAGCAGTGCCATCTGATCCTGATCGTCAAACAGCGAGAAGCCCGCCTTCAGACCCAGCGCCTTGTATTCACGGCGAATGATATTCAGGCCAAGGGTATGGAAGGTGGACACCATCAAGCCACGCGCTTCCTGGCGGTTCAGCGTTTGCCCCACGCGCTCTTTCATTTCCCGCGCGGCTTTATTGGTAAAAGTTACCGCGGCGATATGGCGGGCCTTGTACCCGCACTGCTGCACCAGATAGGCAATTTTATTGGTGATCACACGCGTTTTGCCGGAGCCGGCACCTGCCAACACCAGGCATGGCCCTGAAACGTGGTGTACAGCGTCATTCTGGGCGGGGTTAAGTTTCATCGGGTGTCCTCGTGGCATTGTGCGTGTGACTAAACCGCCCATTGTAAAAGGATTGGCATCGCACTTCACCTGCTGACTGCAACACTTCGGTCATTGCACTCTGTCGCAAAACCCATACAATGAATGAACGTTCATTCACCTCACGCATGTATATGTCTGACAAAAAGACACAAATTCTGGAAGCCACGGAGCATTTGCTGGCCCAACACGGTTTTGACCGCCTGTCGATGCAGATGGTTGCCAACGAGGCCGGAGTGGCTGCAGGGACCATCTACCGTTACTTCTCGGACAAAAATGACCTGTTGCGCCAACTGCGACTGCACGTGGTTCGTAACTGTGCCAGCAATATTATGCGCGGATTCCATGATGACATGTCGCTGCATCAGCAGTTTGTCACCCTGTGGCGCAATGCGTGGGATCTGACTATCAACCGTGACGATAACGCAATCAACCGTGAGCAGTTCGACAGCCTTCCCCAACAGGAAAATGGCGAGCAGCGGATGCAGGAGAGAGAGGCGTTTGCCCCTATCCATGCTTTTTTTGAGCGTGGGATCGCCAGCGGTACTTTTAAACCCTTGTCGACGGACGTGCTATCTGGAATTGGCATCGAACCGGCAATCTGCCTGGCGCGCAAGCAGGTTCAAGGAATCATAACACTGGATGCGACCGGCATTGATGACGCGATCAACGCCTGCTGGGACGCTATCTGCCTTCATAAAGAATCGGAGCTATCTCAATGAAGAAATGGTTTGTCGTCATGTTAGTCGTGGCGGTGGTGCTTTTCGGCACCGTAATCGGCTTTAACATGTTCAAACAACAAAAAATTGCCGAGTACATGGCAAATATGCCGGAGCCGGAATTTCCGGTGACTGCGGTAGAAATGACCGCGGTAGACTGGATTCCAACCATCGAAGCTATCGGTTTTATCGAGCCAAACCAGGGCGTGACCCTCACCTCGGAAGTGAGTGGTGTGATCAAATCCATCAACTTTGAATCCGGCCAGACCGTCAAACAGGGCGATGTACTGGTCACTTTGGATTCCAAAGTTGAACTGGCTAACCTGAAAAGTGCCGAAGCGCGCCTACCGGCAACCGAGGCGAAATTCAAACGTTACCAGGGTCTGTTCCGCACCGGTTCAATTTCCAAAGAAGCACTGGACGAAGCCGAAGCCAACTTCCGCTCACTGCAGGCTGACGTGGAAAGTCTGAAAGCAGCCATCGAACGCCGCACCATTGATGCACCATTTGACGGCATCGTCGGCCTGCGCAACGTGTTCCTCGGCCAGTACCTGCAACCGGGCAACGAGATTGTGCGTTTGGAAGATACCTCTGTGATGCGCCTTCGCTTTACCGTGCCACAAACTGATATCGCGAAAATCCGCCTTGGCCAGCAAATCGATATCTCTGTTGATGCCTACCCGGCTACGCCATTTACCGGCAAGATCAGTGCGATTGAGCCTGCAGTTAACTTCCAGAGCGGTCTGATCCAGGTTCAGGCTGACATTCCAAACAACGACGGCCAACTCCGTTCCGGTATGTTTGCCCGCGCCAACATCATTCTGCCAACCTTTGAAGACCAAATCGTGGTAGACCAGACCGCTATCAACTTCACCCTGTACGGCGAAAACGTGTATGTACTGCGTGAAGAAGACGGTGTGACCCGCGCGTTCCAGCAAGTCGTGAAAGTCGGTGAGCGCAAAGGCCACATCGCACACGTACTGGAAGGCCTGAAAGCGGGCGACAAAGTGGTGACTTCCGGTCAGGTTCGCCTGAGCAACGGTTCGAAAGTCCGCGTGGTTCAGAGCGATGCACTGGCGCCACCGGCTGAGATTCCACAACTGTAAGGGGACGCCATGAAATTCACTGATATTTTCATCCGGCGCCCGGTACTGGCCGTGTCGATTAGCTTCCTTATCGCACTGCTGGGCCTGCAATCTATGTTCAAGATGCAGGTGCGGGAATACCCGGACATGACCAACACAGTGGTAACTATCTCCACCAGTTACTATGGTGCAAGCGCGGATCTCATCCAGGGCTTTATCACCACGCCGATTGAACAGGCGGTTGCGCAGGCCGACAACATCGATTTCATGACCTCGGAATCGGTACTCGGCAGCTCGACAGTTACTGCGTACATGAAGCTCAACACCGACCCGAATGCCGCCCTGGCCGATATTCTGGCCAAGGTGAACTCGGTTCGTGCCCAGCTGCCAAGTGAGTCGGAAGACCCGTCTGTCAACATGTCGACCGGCTCCACCACCGCAGTTATGTATATAGGCTTTACCTCGGATGAACTAGACTCCAGCCAGATCACTGACTATCTGGAGCGTGTGACCAAACCACAGCTCTTTACCGTTAACGGTGTGTCCAAAATCGACCTTTACGGTGGCCTGAAATACGCCCTGCGCGTATGGCTGGATCCGGCAAAAATGGCTGCGTTTAACCTGACCGCCAAAGACGTGATGGGCGTTCTGAATGCCAATAACTACCAGTCAGCGACCGGTCAGTCAGTGGGCACTTACATGCTCTACAACGGCTCGGCAGATACTCAGGTGTCTGACACCGATGAGCTGAAACGTCTGGTGGTGGCGACGCAGCAAGGCCAGGTGATCCGCCTCGGCGACATTGCCAAAGTCTCACTCGAGAAAAGCCACGATGTTTACCGCGCGACGGCTAACGGCTCAGAAGCGGTGGTTGCCGCAATCAACGCCGCACCAACCGCGAACCCGATCAACATCGCTGCAGACGTACTGAAAAAGTTGCCTGAGCTTGAGCGCAACATGCCAAGCAACATCAAGATGAACGTGCTGTATGACTCGACCGTTGCGATTAACGAATCGATTCATGAGGTGGTGAAAACCATTATCGAAGCGGCGCTGATCGTACTGGTGGTGATCACCCTGTTCCTCGGTTCATTCCGCGCTGTGCTGATTCCTATCATCACGATTCCGCTGTCGCTGATTGGCGTGGCCATGATGATGGAAATCTTCGGCTTCTCGTTGAACCTGATGACCCTGCTGGCAATGGTTCTGGCAATCGGCCTGGTGGTGGATGACGCCATCGTGGTACTGGAGAACGTCGACCGCCATATTAAACTGGGCGAATCCCCATTCCGTGCGGCCATTATCGGTACCCGTGAAATTGCCGTGCCGGTGATTTCCATGACCCTGACGCTGGCGGCGGTATACGCACCAATCGCCCTAATGGGTGGCATTACCGGCTCGCTGTTCAAGGAATTCGCCCTGACACTGGCCGGCGCCGTATTTGTCTCCGGTATTATCGCGCTGACACTGTCGCCGATGATGTGTTCAAAGATGCTGAAAGCCAACGAGCAGCCGGGCAAATTCGAAGCCAAGGTTCATCACTTCCTGGATGGTATGACGGAGCGCTATGCCCGTATGCTGGGCGGCGTGATGAAAGTGCGTCCGGTGATCATCACCTTTGCAGTTATTGTATTTGTTAGCCTGCCTGTACTGTTCAAGTTCATTCCAAGTGAACTGGCGCCGGCAGAAGACAAAGGCGTGATTGTGATGATGGGTACCGCGCCATCGACTGCCAACCTGGACTTTATCCAGAACACCATGGCTGAGGTAAACCAGAAACTTGCTGACCAGCCTGAAGTGGCGTTCTCGCAAGTGTTCTCAGGCGTACCTAAATCCAACCAAGCATTCGGTATTGCCTCTTTAGTACCTTGGAGTGAGCGCGAAGCCAGCCAGGCGGACATCGTTAAACGTATGACCGGTGAAGTGAAAGACATCCCGGGTATGGCGGTAACCGCATTCCAGATGCCAGAGCTGCCAGGCGCATCTTCGGGTCTGCCAATCCAGTTCGTGATCACCACACCGAACAACTTCGAAAGCCTGTTCCAGGTCGCGTCTGATGTATTGGCGGAAGTGAAGAGCAACTCTATGTTCGTTTACTCTGACATGGATTTGAACTTCGACTCTGCGACGATGAAAATCAACATCGACAAAGACAAGGCCGGTGCGTACGGCGTGACCATGCAGGATATTGGTATCACCCTGGGCACCATGATGGCTGACGGCTACGTTAACCGTATCGACCTGGATGGCCGCTCGTACGAAGTGATCCCGCAGGTTGAGCGTAAGTACCGCCTGAACCCTGAATCCATCAAGGGTTACTACGTGCGCTCAGCCAACGGTGAAGCGGTACCGCTGGGCTCTCTGATCACCATTGATGTGGTTGCAGAGCCGCGTGCATTGCCACACTTCAACCAGCTGAACTCAGCAACTATCGGCGCCGTTGCAGCACCGGGCGTAGCCATGGGTGATACCATCAACTGGTTTGAAAACATTGCGGCGGAAAAACTGCCTGCCGGTTACCAGCACAACTACCTGGGTGAAGCCCGCCAGTTTGTGACGGAAGGCAGCGCCTTGTTTGGTACTTTCCTGCTGGCACTGGCGGTGATCTTCCTGGTTCTGGCAATCCAGTTTGAATCCCTGCGTGACCCGCTGGTAATCCTGGTCTCTGTACCACTGGCTATCTGTGGCGCCTTGATTGCGCTGGCATGGGGCGCGGCGTCCATGAATATCTACTCACAGGTCGGTCTGATCACCCTGATTGGTCTTATCACCAAGCACGGTATTCTTATCTGTGAAGTGGCGAAGGAAGAACAGCTTCACCGAGGCATGAATAAGATGGATGCGGTCATGGAGGCGGCAAAAGTGCGTCTGCGCCCTATCCTGATGACCACGGCTGCTATGATTGCAGGTCTTATCCCACTGATGTACGCCACCGGTGCAGGTGCTGCACAGCGCTTCAGTATCGGTATTGTTATCGTGGCAGGCCTGGCGATCGGTACCCTGTTCACTCTGTTTGTCCTGCCGGTGATTTACACCTACCTGGCAAGTAAACATGAGCCGTTACCTGAATTTGAAGAAGACAAAGAAATCAACGCGCAGTAACACTGCTGCCGGTTTCTGACGTTAGTAAAGGGGCTCGAGTGAGGCCCTTTGCTTTTTCAACAGCTGACAGCCCTGTTTGCAGTAGAGGTCGCACAAGACACTTTCGACAAACGGGCGGGGGTTGCTTAGAATAACGGCATCAAAATAAGGAGTAACGCATGTTCGACCCGAAAAAGTTGGAGCAGATTGCCCGACAAATTCACGACTCAATGCCAAAGCCGGTGAAAGATCTGGGTAACGACGTTGAGCAGAAAGTCCGTGAAGTGATTCAGGCGCAACTGGCAAAACTGGATGTTGTCAGCCGTGAAGAATTTGATGTGCAGACCCAGGTATTGCTGCGCACCCGCCAGAAGCTGAGCGAGATGGAGCAGAAACTGGCAGAGTTCGAGCAAAAGCTGAACCAGAAAGCGGACGATTAAACCACCGCTTATCAGACACAAAAAACCCGGCTTTCGCCGGGTTTTTCATTTTCAGGGTAAGGTGAAATTAATCGCCCACCGCAATGCGCTTCATGTCTGTCATGTAACCACGTAGCTCCTGACCAATCCACTCAACAGGATGGCTACGCAGCGCTTCGTTTACGTCGATCAGGGTTTGGTTGTCCACCTGGTTGCCAGTTTCACCCAGACCTTTACCAATCACGTCAGTGCCAACCAGCGGCATGAACTTCTCGCGCAGCAGCGGTGTTGCAACGTTTGCGAACAGGTAGTTACCGTATTCAGCAGTATCAGAGATAACCACGTTCATTTCATACAGGCGCTTACGGGCAACAGTATTTGCAATCAGTGGCAGCTCGTGCAGTGACTCATAGTATGCAGACTCTTCGATGATGCCTGACGCTGTCATTGCTTCAAACGCCAGTTCAACCCCTGCGCGAACCATCGCAATCATCAGAATGCCGTTGTCGAAATATTCCTGCTCAGCGATCTTCACATCAGTTTCTGGGTAGTTTTCGAATGCCGTTTCTGCAGTTTCCGCACGCCAGCCCAGCAGGTTGGCATCATCGTTTGCCCAGTCAGCCATCATGGTTGATGAGAAGTGACCGGAAATGATGTCATCCATATGTTTGTTGTACAGCGGACGCATCAGATCTTTCAGATCTTCTGACAGTTCAAAGGCTTTGATCTTTGCAGGGTTAGACAGGCGATCCATCATATGGGTGATCCCGCCAAATTTCAGCGCTTCGGTAATCGTCTCCCAACCAAACTGCAGCAGTTTACCTGCGTAACCTGGGTCGATTCCTTCCGCTACCATCTTCTCGTAGCAAACGATGGAACCGGCTTGCAGCATGCCACACAGAATGGTTTGCTCGCCCATCAGGTCAGATTTTACTTCCGCAACGAAAGAGGATTCCAATACGCCTGCGCGGTGACCGCCGGTTGCCGCCGCCCATGCTTTCGCAATTTCCAGACCGTCACCGTTTGGATCGTTTTCTGGGTGAACTGCGATCAGGGTAGGCACACCGAAACCACGCTTGTACTCTTCGCGTACTTCTGTACCCGGACACTTAGGTGCCACCATTACAACCGTGATATCGCTACGGATTTGCATACCTTCTTCAACGATGTTGAAGCCGTGGGAGTAACCCAGCGCCGCACCTTGCTTCATCAGCGGCATCACTGCGCTAACCACGCTGGTGTGTTGCTTGTCAGGAGTCAGGTTAACCACCAGATCCGCCTGTGGGATCAGGTTTTCGTAGTTATCTACATGAAAGCCGTTTTCTTTAGCGTTTTTGTAAGACTGACGCTGCTCATCGATGGCCGCCTGACGCAGTGCATACGACACATCCAGACCCGAGTCACGCATGTTCAGGCCTTGGTTCAGACCTTGAGCGCCACAACCCACAATCACTACCTTTTTGCCTTTCAGGTATTCTGCTTCGTTTGCAAATTCTGCTTTATCCATAAAGCGGCAAACGCCCAATTGAGCTAATTGCTCACGCAAATTTAAGGTATTGAAATAGTTAGACATGTCGAATACTCCGTGCAGAAAATTTAGTCCTTGAGCGATAGCCACATGACAGACTGTGGCATCGAATTGTCCCCATCATAGATCAGGCATTTGGTTGCTTAAAGTGATATATTCACAACAAATAATTGCATTTTTTGCAACATGGAAGTTAAGCGATGAACATCAAACATCTTCAGCTTTTCATACATCTTTGCGACAGTAAAAGTTTCTCTAAAACCGCTGCCGCAATGCATATCAGCCCATCGGCCCTAAGCCGCCAGATACAGAAGCTTGAGCAGGAAGCAGAGCAACAATTATTCCTGCGTGATAACCGCAGTGTGGCGTTAACCCTGGCGGGGAAAAAACTACTGCCTGTTGCCATGAAGATCATCACTGAATGGCAGCAGTTCCAGAGCATGTTCAGCACCAAAGACAATGAACTGGTGGGTGAGATTCGCCTGTTCTGTTCAGTGACAGCGAGTTATAGCCATCTGCCAGACTTACTGTCCGAGTTTCGCCTCAGGCACCCGCTTATCGAACTGAAAGTCTCTACCGGTGACCCAGCGCAAGCTATCGATAAGATACTTTCCAATGATGCGGATATTGCAATTTCAGCTCTGCCTGAGCAATTGCCATCGAAAGTAGCCTTCTCACCGATCAGCGAGATCCCGTTGTCTGTCATCGCCCCTTCCGGTACCAGCAGTTTTGCCGACACCTTACAACAGCAGAGCCCAGACTGGTCATCTGTCCCCTTTATCGTGCCCGAAGCGGGTACCGCCAGGGAGCGGGTGAATACCTGGTTCAAAGCCATGAGGATAAAGCCCAACATATATGCTCAGGTCTCCGGCCATGAGGCCATCGTAAGCATGGTGGCGCTGGGATGTGGCATTGGAATCGCGCCGGACGTGGTTATCAACAACAGTCCTGTCAGAGATAAAATTGAGAGGCTTAAACTCGCACCAATCAAGCCGTTTGAACTTGGAGTGTGTTGCCTGCGTTCTCAACTTGAGAATCCGCTAATCAAAGCGTTGTGGGATGTGGCTGAAGGGAACAGTATTTAGATCTAAATAATGCACTGCGGTGGTGCCAGAAGTTTCTTATCTGATGGGAGTTCGCTGTATCACCGACGTTAAAAAGCCCCGCTATTGCTAGCGAGGCTTCTTAAGAAGTTGCGGAGGGCTGGGGTCGCATTCGACTGGGACTCAATGGGGACGCCTAGTCGCGTACGGCCAGTACCGCGACCAAAAGTGCGCAGCACTTTTCAGGGTCGCAGATAGCAAAAAACCTCAGCCTTTCGTCCGGGACGCGCAGTCTGAGGTTTCTTATTGCTGAATAGTTTCACTTTATCGCAGATGAAAGAAAAGCCCTGCTATTGCTAGCAGGGCTTCTTAATAAGTGGCGGAGCGGACGGGACTCGAACCCGCGACCCCCGGCGTGACAGGCCGGTATTCTAACCAACTGAACTACCGCTCCACTCAAATTAACGTTCGTTCATAACGTTAACTTAAATTGGAAGCCTGGCGATGTCCTACTCTCACATGGGGAGACCCCACACTACCATCGGCGCTGCTCTGTTTCACTTCTGAGTTCGGCATGGGATCAGGTGGGTCCAAAGCGCTATGGTCGCCAAGCAAATTCGTTTAAATCTTGGAAAGCTGTGTTTTGTTCTTTGTTCTCAGTACACATTCAATGTTCTTTTCGAGTCCGTCAAAACCCCTTGGGTGTTGTATGGTTAAGCCTCACGGGCAATTAGTACAGGTTAGCTCAACGCCTCACAGCGCTTACACACCCTGCCTAT
>NZ_JAHUTS010000042.1:0-19660 GCF_019209835.1 Enterovibrio paralichthyis
GCGAGGGTAAGGGCTGTGGTCAATTGCAAAATAAAAGGCTCTAAGTATGGGGACTTAGAGCCTTTATAAGCCATCTGTTGGATCGTTCAACCGATCATTTATCTCTTAACTGATCGGCATTAGGCCTGATGCCTGCTTTTTTATGAACGGCGATTTGCCCGTTTAGCCAATCCACTCATAGCGGATAGACGTGTCTACCGGCGCTGCGGGTTCAACTACCATAGGCGCTTCAACCGGGCTCATGACACCATCAACGCTTTCAGTCATGACTGGAGCGGTAGGCGCTGGGGCAGGAGCCACCATCGGCTCAGGCAGCACTTCAACACGGCGCAGGCGACGGTCTGTCATCATTTCGTTATGGAATACGTCTTCTGATGCCAGCAGGCTGATACGGAAAGTGGCAGTGCCGTTGTCGATAGATTCAAGGCGCAGTGCCGCCACAGAGTTCAGTCCTTTCAGGGTGCGTTCAACCACAAAGAAGTCTTCAGCATCGTCAAGGCCTGATACCTTCAATGCTTGCGACGCACTGTCAGCAACGCCCAGATTTACCGCAAGACGGCTGGCATAGAAATCAGAAATTTCATCAACCATGGAGGCAAAGGCTGCTTCCGGCGCGCCGGCTGCGCGTCCTTCAATCGGCGTTGCGTTACCCATGTCAGCCGCATTCGGGAATAGCTGCCAACTGATGCGGTTGTTATGCACTTTCACCACCGCTACCCCTACAGGGTTGTAACGTGCGCTGGCTTTCGCAATAGGTTCAGCGAAACCACCCCACAAATCAGGGATCGACACGGCAATCACATCGTCAAAGTCACCTACAGGCATCAGCACCGGCAAGCCTCGGCGTTCACCTTCCGCTTTGAGTTCATTGATCAATGGAGAGCCCGATTGTTCCCATACGACATTGCGGCTATTGGCATCATCAGCCACCAGCCAGAACAACACTTCCGGACGAGGAGAACCCCAGTAGGTCGCTTGCGCCTGAGTCAATAGGGTACGGATCTTGCCGTCATCAAAGCCAAGTTGCAGCGTGCGTTGACCATCATTGCCGCCGTAACCCAGTTGAGTGATGTACTGATCTACCGTCGGCAGTGCTTTTTGGACTACCGGATTCTCGCCCACGGTAGACTGACCCGATGTGCGTACCAGAACATCTACAAAAGCCGCTTCTTTCGCCGCTTGCTCTGTTGCAGTGTCGGTATCATCCAGCACCACTTCTGTATTGAACAGTGACGCTGCCATCGCGCTGGTTGAGCCCAGCAGCAGCGTCAAAATAATAAGGAAAGTTCGTAACATATATTTGCCAGATAACTCGAATTTTAAACGTTGATCATAAAGTGAAGCCCCAGCTACAGCAATGACTAAACACTCAAAATGCGTGATGTTGTGTTGCTGGGGTTAACCCGCGTTTCCATTGACCACGGCTAGGCACAAAAGTTGTGCACGAATTGTGTAGTTAGTCGATAAGGGGAGGCGGTTCGCTGCAAATACTGGGCAAATCGTGCTAGCATCCCGCGATTTTAAAAACTTAAGGAAGGTGCGTCATGATGCAAGTTTTACAGGGGGCACAAATGTTGTTTGTTGCCTTCGGCGCGTTGGTGTTAGTTCCACTTCTCACGGGACTAGACCCTAACGTTGCTCTCTTCGGTGCCGGCGTCGGTACCCTGCTTTTCCAACTTATCACCAAACGTTCAGTTCCCATTTTTCTCGCTTCCTCTTTCGCGTTTATCGCTCCCATCATGTTCGGTGTCCAAAGCTGGGGTATACCTGCCACTATGGGCGGCCTGATGGCAGCGGGTCTGGTTTACGTGATTATGGGCGGCATTATCAAAGCGAAAGGTGTCGGTATTATCCATAAACTGCTGCCACCTGTGGTCGTTGGGCCTGTGATCATGGTAATCGGTCTTGGCCTGGCGCCTGCGGCGGTAAACATGGCACTGGGTAAATCCGGTGACGGCGGCGTCCAACTGGTCGACGGCTCTGCCGCCCTTTGGATTTCTGCGGTGTCCCTCATCGTTACCATCGCTATTTCGGTTTATGCAAAAGGCTTCTTTAAGCTGGTACCTATCCTGGCGGGTATTGTTTCCGGTTACGTCGTTGCGCTGTTTTTCGGTGTGGTCGATTTCACGCCGGTACAAAATGCCGCGTGGTTTGCCCTGCCAAACTTCACCCTGCCGGAATTTAACATTAACGCCATTCTGTTCATGATCCCGGTAGCCATTGCACCGGCTGTTGAACACGTCGGTGACATGCTGGCGATTTCACACGTCACAGGAAAAGACTACCTGAAAAAACCTGGACTACACCGCACCATGGCCGGTGATGGCGTAGCAACCATGGCAGCCTCACTGTTCGGTGCGCCGCCAAACACGACTTACAGTGAAGTTACCGGCGCGGTAATGCTGACCCGTGCGTACAACCCTGCCATCATGACATGGGCGGCTGTGACGGCTGTTGTCCTGGCGTTTGTCGGCAAACTGGGCGCAATTTTGCAGACGATTCCAGTGCCGGTGATGGGCGGTATCATGATCCTGCTGTTTGGTTCCATTGCGACCGTAGGTCTGAACACCCTGATTAAAAATAACGTGGATCTGCACAAGGCACGTAACCTCGCCATTGTTGCGGTAACACTGGTATTTGGTATCGGTGGTATGGCCTTTGGTATTGGCGAGTTCAGCCTGCAGGGCATCAGCCTGTGCGGTATCGTGGCGATTGCGCTGAACCTTATCCTGCCACACGATATGGGTGAAACCCACGTGGTGGATAACGCGCAGATGGAAGATTAATTCTTCATCCGTATTGCCAAACGGCAGATGTAAAAAAGGCTTCCCGCGGGAAGCCTTTTTTATTTGAATGCGATGTCTTATTTGGTACCGAAGATCTTGTCGCCTGCATCGCCCAGACCCGGAACGATGTAGCCTTTGTCATTCAGTTTTTCGTCGATTGCAGCTGTGTAAAGCTCAACGTCTGGATGCGCTTTTTCCAGCGCTTCAATGCCTTCAGGTGCTGCTACCAGTACCAGTACTTTGATGTGCTCACAACCGTGCTCTTTCAGCAGGTCAATCGTTGCAATCATAGAGCCACCGGTTGCCAGCATTGGGTCAACCACCAGCGCCATACGCTCATCGATATTGCTCGCCAGTTTGTGGAAGTAAGGCACAGGCTCCAGAGTTTCTTCATCACGGTAGATACCTACCACGCTGATACGTGCACTTGGGATGTGCTCCAGAACGCCGTCCATCATGCCAAGGCCAGCACGCAGGATTGGCACAACGGTCACTTTTTTACCTTTGATGCGGTCAATTTCAACCGGGCCGTTCCAGCCTTCGATAGTGACTTTTTCAGTTTCGAAATCAGAGGTTGCTTCGTATGTCAGCAGGCTGCCAACTTCGGTCGCCAGTTCGCGGAAACGTTTGGTGCTGATATCACCCTCACGCATCAGACCAATTTTATGTTTTACCAGCGGGTGCTTAACTTCAACGACTTTCATGACAGACTCCAGCAAAAAACAAATTCATCGAATTATACACAAAGTCATTCCTGGGCATAGCCATAGACAACCGGTTGCTTCCTTTTCACTCAAAATTGCCCTGAATAACCCGACGCAAACGTTTTCCTTTTTAAAATGTCGCTGTTAAAATGGCGCCGCTTTTAGTCCACAACTCGGTAAGGATCCCCAGTGAGCGATAATAAGTCTTCTCTCAGCTACAAAGACGCAGGTGTTGATATTGACGCAGGGAACGCCCTGGTCGACAGAATTAAAGGGGTGGTAAAACGCACCCGCCGTCCAGAGGTAATGGGTGGCATCGGCGGCTTTGGCGCACTTTGTGAACTGCCTACAAAATACAAGCAGCCAGTACTGGTTTCTGGTACTGACGGTGTTGGCACCAAACTTCGCCTCGCAATGGATCTGAAAAAACACGACACCATTGGTATCGATCTGGTGGCTATGTGTGTCAACGACCTGATCGTGCAGGGTGCAGAGCCCCTGTTCTTCCTTGACTACTACGCAACCGGCAAGCTGGATGTAGACACCGCTGCCGCTGTCGTTACCGGTATCGGTGAAGGCTGTATGCAAGCGGGCTGCTCGCTGATTGGCGGTGAAACAGCAGAAATGCCAGGGATGTACCACGGTGAAGACTATGACGTCGCCGGTTTCTGTGTCGGTGTGGTAGAGAAAGAAGAAGTGATCGATGGTTCAAAAGTAGCCCCTGGTGATGCGATCATCGCGGTGGCATCTTCTGGCCCACACTCTAACGGCTACAGCCTGGTGCGCAAAATCATCGAAGTGTCAGGTGCAGATGTTAACGCTGAGCTTGAAGGCAAAACCCTTGCCGAGCATCTTCTTGAACCAACCCGCATTTACGTTAAACCTGTGCTGAAGATGCTGGAAAGCTGCGAGGTACACGCCATTTCACACATCACAGGTGGCGGCTTCTGGGAAAACATCCCCCGCGTCCTGCCAGAAAACACCAAAGCCGTGATTGATGGCAACAGCTGGGAATGGCCGGCCATTTTCAACTGGCTGCAGGAAAGCGGTAACGTGACCGAGCACGAGATGTACCGTACATTCAACTGCGGTGTCGGCCTTGTCATTGCCTTGCCAGCTGAGCAGGCACAGCAAGCCATTGACATTCTGAACCAGGAAGGCGAAAACGCCTGGCTGATCGGTTCGATTGAGAACGCGGTACCTAACGAAGAACAGGTTGAGATCAAGGGGTAACCATGAAAAAGCTGGTTGTCCTTATCTCAGGGAATGGCTCGAACCTGCAGGCAATTATTGACCGTTGCCACCAGCAACATGGCATGGAAATCGCGGCAGTGATCGCTAACAAGGAAGAGGCGTACGGCCTGGTACGGGCAAAAGAGGCTGGCATTGATGCCGTTGTCGTTGCCAGTAAAGGAGTGGCCGATCGCAGCCAATACGACAGCCAGTTGATGGCAACCATCGACGAATACGCCCCGGACTTGATCGTGATGGCAGGATTCATGCGCATACTGACGCCAGCGTTCGTGCGCCACTATCAAGGGAAGATGCTGAATATCCACCCTTCCCTGCTGCCAAAGTACACTGGGCTGAATACCCACCAGCGCGCAATCGATGCCGGAGACAGCGAGCACGGCACATCAGTGCATTTTGTCACTGAAGAACTGGATGGCGGCCCGGTAGTTTTGCAGGCGCGTGTTCCGATTTTCGAAGATGATGATGCAGAAAGTGTCTTTTCCCGTGTGCAGGAGCAAGAGCACCGCATCTATCCTTTGGTGGTGGAGTGGTTCTGTCAGGAAAGACTCAGAATGATCGATGACAAAGCTGTCATGGATAATGAGGTACTTGGCGTATCCGGCTATGCTGCAGATTAATCCCCCGGATTAAGAAATAAAAAACGCGCCAGTTGGCGCGTTTTTTGTGTGGGTCATACTGTGCTTAGTCGGTGTTACCTTCAACCGCCGCTTCAATGTCCGCACGGTTGCAAGTGATCACTTCACCTAGGTGGAACACACAATATTCACCGGGCTGCATTTTGTGCCAGGTTTCATTGTTGGTCAGTGGTTGGGTTGCAATCACAGTCACCACATCATTCGGCGTGGTTTCTTCCTGAAAATCCACCGTCACTTCTTCATCAATCAGGCTCGCCTTGCCAAACGGTGCGCGGCGGGTAATGGTATGAAGGTTGTTGGAGCAATACGCCATCACGTAGTCACCGTCGCTGAACAGCATATTGAACACCCCAAGTCCGCGCAGGGTATCGCAACGGCTGGCGATAAAACGGAACACTTCCGTCATATCTTCTGGTTTGTCAGGGTAATGCTGCTCAATCTCGTGCAACAGCCAGCAAAAGGCCTTTTCGCTGTCTGTTTCCCCCACTGGCTTAAAGTGCCCGGTTGGCAAATCTTCATAACCGGTTAACTGCCCATTGTGGGCATACGTCCAGTAACGACCCCAGATCTCCCGTGTAAACGGGTGGGTATTGACCAAACTCACTTCACCACGGTTTGCCTGGCGGATGTGACTGATCACCGCACAGCTTTTAATCGGGTAGCTTTGAACCAGCTCAGCTATTTTTGAGTCGCAGCTTGGGTTTGGGTCTTTAAAAGTCCGAAATCCTTTCCCTTCGTAAAAGACAATCCCCCAGCCATCACGGTGTGGGCCAGTTTTGCCCCCACGCTGGATAAGGCCGGTAAAGCTAAAACAAATGTCCGTCGGGACATTGGCACTCATGCCAAGCAGTTCGCACATAATCCTTTACGATACCCTTTATTTTTCCATTTCTTTTTCAACAAGCTGGATCAGGATGTGGATAATTTTGATATGCACTTCCTGAATGCGGTCTGCGTAACCGAAATGCGGTACACGGATTTCGATATCTGCCAGACCTGCCATTTTACCGCCATCTTTACCGGTCAGCATGATGCTTTTCATGCCTTTCTCTTTCGCCGCTTCAATCGCTTTCAGCACGTTACCTGAATTGCCGGACGTTGACAGACCGAACAATACATCGCCCTTCGCGCCAACTGCCTGAACATAACGCGAGAAAACAAACTCATAGCCAAAGTCATTCGATACACATGACAGGTGGCTAGGATCTGAAATCGCAATCGCAGGGTAGCCCGGACGGTTTTCACGGTAACGACCAGTCAGCTCTTCTGCAAAGTGCATTGCATCACAGTGTGAGCCACCGTTACCGCAAGAGAGCACTTTACCGCCCGCTTTGAAGGAATCTGCCAGCAGTTTCGCTGCCGCTTCGATCGATGCAATGTTGTTGTCGTCAGCCAGAAACGCGTTTAGCACCTGAGCCGCTTCATTTAGCTCTGAGCGAATGAGATCTTGGTACATGGGCAATTCTCTTTTTATTTGGAGTGAGGTGGGGCAAGCGCCCGAAATATATTCAAGGAGTGTACCCGTAAAAAGCCAAAGCTGTCGACAATCTGGCTCGTCTTCTGCTTCCTGAGCAAAAACAAATGGCTAAAAACCATGCAAAGCCCCTGCCTGTATTTTTGCCAACGCTATGTGCACATTTCAGCCAGTCATCGTTTTACATTTCATTAAAAACCTGCTTACAATTATCTGGTATGACCTCTTACCATTAGATTTGGGTTGAAGGAAAAGGAGAACCGAAAATGGCGACAACCCTGTACCTGATTACGTTTCTGGCGCTGATGGCCATACTGGCCTATCACCGCGCAGGACTAAAGCTGTTCACGGCCGTTGCAGCGGGAATGTTAATTGTTGGCTCTGTGATGGGTATTACCGGCCAATTAAGCTGGCTGGTGTTTATCGCGATTGCGATTCCATTGAACGTGCGCTCTTTCCGCGAAGCTTGGCTGAGTAAACCAGCGCTGCGCATGTTTAAAGGCGTGATGCCAGAAATGTCCCAGACCGAAAAAGAAGCCATTGATGCCGGCACAGTGTGGTGGGAAGCCGATCTGTTTCGCGGTGCGCCAGACTGGAATAAGCTACATGATATTCCCGCGCCCCGTTTGAGCGCGGAAGAGCGCGCCTTTCTGGACGGCCCGGTAAATGAAGTGTGCCGTATGGTCAGCGACTATGAGGTCACTCATGAATTGGCCGATCTGCCGCCCCATGTATGGCAATACCTGAAAGACAACAAGTTCTTCGCCATGATCATCAAAAAGGAATATGGCGGCCTGGAGTTTTCTGCTTACGCCCAATCACTGGTCCTGCAAAAACTGACCGGCGTGTCTGGCGTGTTGTCGTCCACCGTAGGTGTGCCTAACAGCCTGGGTCCTGGCGAACTGCTGCAGCACTATGGTACGGAAGAGCAAAAAGACTACTACCTGCCACGACTGGCAAATGGGCTGGAGATCCCCTGCTTTGCCCTGACCAGCCCGGAAGCAGGTTCTGATGCAGGCTCTATCCCGGATGAAGGTGTTGTCACCAAAGGCATGTGGCAAGGCAAAGAAGTGCTGGGTATGTCTATTACCTGGAACAAACGCTATATCACCCTTGCACCGGTAGCGACAGTGCTGGGTCTTGCGTTCAAACTCAAAGATCCTCAAGGGCTGCTGGGCGACAAAGAAGATCTCGGTATCACCTGTGCGCTAATTCCGACAGACATTGAAGGCGTTGATATCGGCCGCCGCCACTTCCCGCTGAACCTACCGTTCCAGAACGGTCCGACACGCGGTGAGAACATCTTCGTGCCGCTTGATTTTATTATTGGTGGCCCGGACATGGCGGGACAAGGCTGGCGCATGCTGGTTGAGTGCCTGTCTGTTGGCCGTGGTATCACCCTGCCGTCCAACTCTACCGGTGGCCTGAAAACGGCTGCGCTTGCGACAGGTGCTTACGCCCGTATCCGCCGCCAGTTCAAACTACCTATCGGTAAGATGGAAGGGATTGAAGAGCCACTGGCACGTATCGGCGGTAATGCCTACGTGATTGACGCCGCCAGTGCCCTGACTGTTGCCGGTATCGACTTGGGGGAAAAGCCTTCGGTAATTTCCGCTATCGTTAAATACCATTGTACCCATCGCGGCCAGCGTGGTGTGATTGACGCTATGGATGTGGTCGGCGGCAAAGGGATCTGTCTGGGGCCAAAGAACTTCCTTGCCCGTGGATATCAAGGCGCGCCGATTGCTATCACAGTCGAAGGTGCCAACATCCTAACCCGCTCAATGATCATCTTTGGTCAAGGCGCTATCCGCTGCCACCCGTTTGTGCTGGCGGAAATGGAAGCGGCTTACAATGACAACGAGCGCGAAGCACTGGCGGGATTTGATCAGGCGCTGTTTGGTCATGTAGGCTTTGTGTTCAGCAACCTCGTCCGCTCGGTCTGGCTCGGCCTGACCGATGGCCGAACCTCCAGCGTTCCGCGTAAGGATGCCACAGCACGTTACTACCAGCAGATGAACCGTTATGCTGCAAACCTGGCCTTGTTGGCGGATGTGTCTATGGCTGTGCTGGGTGGCAACCTCAAGCGCAAGGAACGTCTGTCTGCGCGTCTGGGTGACGTATTGAGCCAACTCTATCTGGCCTCAGCCACCATGAAGCGCTACGCCGACGAAGGTTACCAGAAAGCTGACCTGCCAATGGTGCATTGGGGCATGCAAGACGCCCTCTATCAGGCTGAGGAAGCATTGGATGATTTCCTGGCTAACTTCCCTGCCCGCTGGGTTGCTGCGCCACTGCGTGTCCTTCTGTTCCCGTTTGGCACCCGCCGTACCAAACCGAGTGACAAACTGGATGGTGAAGTAGCGCGTATCTTGCAAACGCCGTGCGACAGTCGCAGCCGTCTCGGCCGTGGCCAGTTCCTTGAAGCTTCTGAACATTGCGCGGTGGGCAAGATTGAAAAAGCCTTGCTGGATATTCTGGCTGCAGAGCCTGTTTACCAGAAAGTATGTGATCAGACCGGCCAGAAACTGCCGTTTATGTTCCTTGACCGTGTCGCCGAGATTGGCCTGCGCGAAAGCGTCATTTCCGAGAAAGAAGCCGACCTGTTGCGCGTCGCGGAAGAAGGCCGCCTTGAAACCATCAATGTGGACGATTTCGACCCCGCGGAGCTGGCAGCAGCTTCGAGAGCACTGAACAAAGTGGTTCACGCTGCCTAACTGGTATTTATACTGCACCGCTGGATAACAAAAGGGAGAAGCATTGGCTTCTCCCTTTCTTTGTTTATTTATCAAGCTGCTTTATCAGGCTCTTCAGGTGGTGGCGCTTCCAAAGACTCTTCGGATTCAGCAGCCAGTTTCTTCGCCCGTATCTTGCGCACAACAAACCAACCACCCACGGCAAGGATAAGGAGCAAAATGTTCCCGCCAACAATGGTGATCAAAGCCATTTTCCGGTCTTCTTCGCGCTGTATTGCCTCCAGTCTTTCTTCTTCAATTCGCTTCCGTTCGGCTTCACGCTCTTCTCGGTCACGTTTGGCCTGCTCTATCGCTTCATAGTCAGCAACAGCAAAGGTTTGCTCAGGCAGCAGGAAAACCAATGGGCGGCCGGAAAGCTTGTCCGTACCGTATAACCAGGCATGCCAGGTATGGCGGCCAGGCTCCTGGAAGTTGTCGATATCCACACTCAGGGCGGTGTAGTCTTCACCAGCAACGCCCTGATAGACAGAAGACTTACCATTCGGATCGGTAAACTCTGAATGCACGGCAACGGAGCCAGGCTCTATACTCGCGCTGTCAGACTCCACCAGCAAATGGTGGGGCAGCGCTTTTTTGCGACTTTGTTTGAACGTCGCCATTAAAGGCGTCGGGTAAACCAATACTTCCTGCTCAAGGGTACGGAAAAAGACGCCATTACCTGAAGTCACCCGCGCCCGATATTTCCCTGGTGAAACGTTGACCGGCAACTCGACGGTAAACACGCCGTCACCGGCATATTCATCCAGCCCTGCTCCGTCGTCTTTAAAACGTCCGAGTGACATCGCCTGTGGTCGCTGATCCACCGGAATATCGTCCACGCTTTCAAGAAACTCGGTGAAGGTAACCGTCAGCTCAACACGATCGAGAAAATCACGCAGGTTAAGCGGGTTATCCCCCTGCATCAGTTGGGCGGTAAATTTAAGGGTTTCGCCTTGGTAAAGGCGGTCAGGAAAGGTATCCACCTTCATGCTGAGTTCAGACAGGATGCGGATTTTGTTTTCCGGTGTCACCTTGCCAATGGCTTGCCAGGGGCCCGGCATAGGATTAAGGACGGAGACAATATCCATGTCCGCTTCCTGATGCCAGGAGACATTGTCTGGATGGCGCCATGCATAGAGCTTTGTGCCATCAGGCTGAACCAGCACAACAGGCTGGCTCGGTTTCTCGCGATAAATAACAAAAGCGACCTGGGTAATGGTAGAGTCAATGCGAAAACGGTTGTTGAGCAGCCGAATATCGCGATCAGAAGTCTGCTCTGCAGAGACGTTAAACGCCATCAGCAGCGAGAGCAAAAGCCCAACCCACCCTAGTTTCATAGTCTCTCCCGTTAGCGCCACAAACAGCTGCCGTTTTTCGCGATAACGTCCAGCTGCGCTTCATGTTCTTTTAATTCATCGGCAGAGGCACGGATGATCTTTAGCTTTTTCGCTCCAGCTTCGACACGTCTTATCGTTTCGCCGCCACTGCCTCCTTCGCTGGAATCACTGCCGCTGAACTTCAGCGTTGTTTGACCACCTGTCATCAACAGGTAAACGTCAGCCAGGATCTCGGCATCGAGCAAAGCGCCGTGCAGGGTACGGTGGGAGTTATCTATACCGTAACGATCACAGAGAATATCAAGGTTGTTACGTTTGCCCGGGAAGATTTTCTTCGCCATCGCCAGGGTATCGGTAACCTTGCAATAGTCTTCCGTTTTACCGATGCCAGCATCAAGCTTGCGGAATTCATAATCCATAAAGCCGACGTCGAAGGGCGCATTGTGGGCGACAAGCTCTGCGCCTTTGATAAACTCCAGAAACTCAGCATGGATGGCTGCATAATCCGGTTTATCACGCAAAAATTCGTCCGTTATACCGTGAACGGAAATCGCTTCCGGGTCGATTTCACGATCCGGTTTGATATAGACGTGGAAATGGCGTCCGGTCAGCTTGCGGTTGATGATTTCCACCGCGCCGATTTCAATGATTCGGTGCCCTTCATAGTGCGGGCCACCCTCACGGTTCATACCCGTGGTTTCGGTATCGAGAACGATAATTCGGTCGTAACTGGCTTTCATAGCGTCACTTGTGTCAGACTTGGCGATTAATTTGCACAGATACTAACAAATATGGTCAAGCAGGTAGAAATTTTCACTGACGGATCGTGTCTCGGTAATCCGGGTCCCGGTGGTTATGGCGCTGTTTTGCGCTACAAACAGCATGAAAAAGAGTTGAGCGAAGGCTTTTCTCTGACCACCAACAACCGCATGGAACTGCTGGCAGCCATTGTTGCCTTGGCAAGCTTGAAAGAATCCTGCAACGTGACCCTCACAACCGACAGCCAGTATGTCCGTCAGGGCATCACGCAGTGGATCCATAACTGGAAAAAACGCGGCTGGAAAACGGCAGACAAAAAACCGGTGAAAAATGCAGACCTTTGGCAGCGTCTGGACACAGAAACTCAACGCCATACCGTGGACTGGCAATGGGTAAAAGGCCATGCCGGCCATCCAGAGAATGAACGCTGTGACGAACTGGCGCGTTCGGCGGCGGAAAACCCAACACAAGCAGACACTGGCTACAAGCCAGAGGCGTGATCAGTTGTCACCGACGCGGTAATTCACACTGACCGGCGAAAGTTGTTTTTTAAGCTTCCAGGTGGGCTTGATCGGTTTTAGTGGATAAGTGCGCTTGCGCGCCACAATAAAATAGAGCGAGCCCACAGCAGGCAAAATGCCAGAGCAGGCATTTTCAAACCAGACACCACAGGTACGGTGACGGGTGGCAGGGATAAGTCCGAAGCAGGACATTTCCATGATTTCATAGTTAAGCACACCAAGCCAGTCTCTGATCCGCAGTGGTGTGAACATCCGGCCATTCCAGGGAAGGCGGTTTTTCCGCCACGGAATGATCCGGCCAATCCCCATCAGACTGCTGGGATTGACACCTGAAATGATCAGGTAACCATCGTCTATCATTATACGGTCGATTTCACGCAGCAATCGGTGTGGATCGTCGGTATAGTCGAGTTGGTTGGCCAGTACGCAGACGTCGAAAGCCTTGGAGACAAACGGTAAATCGTAGCTCTCTGCTTCGACATTGCGCAGGGGATTGAGTTTATCGATACATACTTGATGCTGGATGTTGCAATGCCCAGTCGCCAATTCGCAACTTAGGCCACCCAATTTCAGCATGTGGTATCCGAAAAAGCGCGGCAACCATTCATCCAGCCGCGTCTGAATATGCGCAGACGCCCATTCGCCGTGTGCGAATTGGTCCCAAGTATACGGGTATTCCAGTGGACGTTGGCTGCGTGCTGGTTTCATAGTCTTATTGAGTCATAGCTGGAGAGAATCAATGCTATCTGTATCAAGCATACCCGCATTCAACGACAATTACATCTGGCTGCTAAAAAATGATGACAATCATTGTGTTGTCGTCGACCCAGGTGATGCTGGCCCGGTATTAGAGCGGCTGAACGCCGAGGGACTTTCCCTTGATGGCATTCTTCTAACCCATCACCACCATGACCACGTCGGCGGTGTTGCACAGTTAGTTGAACGCTTTCCATCCCTCACTATATATGGCCCCGCCAGCGCACGCTTTCCAGAAGTCAATCATCCACTTAAAGACAAGGACTCCTTTTCACTTTTCGGCTCCACTGTGAGCGTGATAGAAGTGCCAGGGCACACGTTGGATCATATCGCTTACTATACCGATGGCATGCTGTTTTGTGGGGATACCCTGTTTTCCGGTGGCTGTGGCCGACTATTCGAAGGCTCACCTCAACAGATGCATCAATCACTGACAAAGCTCGGGACGTTACCTGACACTACCCAGGTTTTTTGCGCCCATGAATACACAATGTCGAACCTGAAATTTGCCCAAGCAGTTGAACCGGACAATACTGCGCTAAGGGATTATGTGATTGAAGCGACTGAATTAAGAGCAAAACATCAGCCTACTGTGCCAAGCACAATAGGCAGGGAAAAAAGAATAAACCCATTTTTGCGGGCGAATGTAGCCAGTATTAAAGCCGCGGTTCAGAGCCAGGCAAGTGCTGATTCTGACGTGGAAACTTTTGCTGCGCTCAGACGCTGGAAGGACGATTTTTGACACAAGTCTCTTGTAAGCATAAGTAGAGGCCGATTATCATCATCGGCTATTTTCAAAAAGGTTAGTAATCAATGAAGTTCCGTTATGTATTAGTGGGATCGATGTTCCTCGCAGGATGCCAGCTTACAGGGCAAAACGACGTCGCAACGACGACTAATACGCCAGAGCAACAGGAAGAAACCCAGACCCCAGCCGGATCTACCCAAGTCGTCAAAGAGTCGGTAGAAGTCGAAGTGCTCGAGCCTGTCGTCACACCTCAAAGTCAGGAAGACGTCTGGAAACGGATTTCAATGCAACTTGAAATGCCGATACCTGACAGTAAACGTGTCAATTACTACCGCAACTGGTATCTCAAACATCCCCAACACTTGGAGACTGTTGCCAAACGCGCAGAGCCTTTCCTCTATCTGATCACCGAAAAAGTGGAAGAGCGTGGTATCCCGCTCGAAATTGCCTTGCTGCCTATCGTAGAAAGCTCTTTTGATCAGTTTGCATACTCTCATGGCCGTGCGGCAGGCTTGTGGCAGTTTGTACCGGATACCGGCCGCCGATTTGGCCTGGAGCAAAACTGGTGGTATGACGGTCGCCGTGATGTTGTGGCCTCTACGGATGCCGCATTAGATTTGTTGGAGTACCTTCACAAAAAATTTGATGGTGACTGGTTGCATGCCCTTGCCGCCTACAACACCGGTGAAGGCCGTGTGTTCCGCGCTATCCGCAATAACAAAGCCAAAGGCTTGCCAACCGACTTCTGGTCACTGTCGTTGCCGAAAGAAACCAGCGGTTATGTGCCAAAATTGATTGCTGTCGCTGACGTCATCAAGAATCAGGAAAAATACGGTATCTCCCTACCGGCAATTGCTAACCAACCTGTGGTAGAAATGGTTGAGCCGGGCGTTCAAATGGATCTGGCGTTAGCGGCCAATTACGCCGGTTTGTCGCTGGCTGAACTGCAAAGTCTCAATCCAGCCTACAACCATTGGGCGACTTCACCGGATGGCAGCAACCATCTGTTATTGCCGAAAGATAGAGTCGCAAGTTTCACTGCCACAATGGCAGAAAACGACAACCAAGGCATTAAGGTTACCCGCTACAAGGTAAAAGGCGGTGACTCTCTTGGCTTGATTGCCCAGCGTCACAATACAACAGTAAAAGTGATACAACGCGCCAATAGCCTCAAAGGTACAAATATCCGCGCAGGCCAACATTTGCTGATCCCGGTATCAGTGAAAGATGAAAGTCAGTACACGCTGAGCGCACCGCAACGACTGGCAAAGCTGACCAGCAAAAAGCGCGGGGATTATAAGCTGACCCATACCGTGCAAAAAGGTGACAGCTTCTGGTCTATCGCCCGCAAACAAGGGGTATCACATACCGATCTGGCACGCTGGAACGGCATGGCACCGAAAGACCCGCTGCGTGTCGGCCAAGAACTGGTAGTCTGGAAAAAAGCCGCTGACGGCGCACGTATCCGTACTATTGTTTATCAGATCCGTCAGGGTGACTCACTAAGCACCATTGCTGCTCGCTACAAGGTCTCAGTGTCTGATTTGATGAAATGGAATGCGTTGAAGAAGAATGCCTATATCCAGCCAGGACAAAAACTGAAGTTGTATATCGATGTGACGAAAGTCAGCGCATAAACCTCATAATATGAAGAAAGCGCGTTGTGGAAACACAGCGCGCTTTTTTTATTCCTGATGTATTTACATCACCATAGGGTGACGCTTCATCATCCTGATCCCTTCCCGTTTAAAGCAGTCCACCAAGGGGTTTTCTGCCATATCAGCACGCCATACAAAAGACAGAGAACGTGCAATATCAAGCTCCGGCACATTTAAGGCAACCAGTTTGCCATTCTCGATATAGCGTTCAACGTCAAGATAAGGAAGACATGTCAAGTAAGGGCCGTTGGCAACCATACTGCGGATAACCGGAATGTGTTCATACTCACGCCACACATCCAAATCTGCAATATGCCCATAAATGGCACTTTCAAATGCGGTCCGGGTTCCTGAACCGTGTTCGCGCAATATCCATTTTGCCTGCTCCAGTTGCGCCATGCTTACCCGCTCACGCTTGGCGAAAGGGTGATGGGCTGATGCCACAATAGTCAGGTGATCCATACACCAGGGCTCCTGATGTAAGCGATTGTCATCTACCCGTCCCTCAATAATGCCCAGATCATAGCGGTAATCGAGCACACCATCGATCACCGAACTGGTACTTTGCACGCCCAAGGAAATTCGAATTTCCGGAAAATCATTATCAATAATACTGATAAGGTCCGGAACCAAGTGCTCTGCAGGGGTTTGACTTGCCCCCAAACGTATTTCACCACTCAATAGATGCTGGTCATAAAAGCCAAGCTCTATCTGTTTTGCATCCCTAAGCAGGCGTTTTGCCTTGGGCCTTAACCATGCTCCCCAGTGGGTCAGAATGAGACGTTTACCCTTGCGTTCAAAAAGGGGACGGCCCAGCATCCGCTCTAACTGGGATAGAGACATGCTGGTCGCTGATTGGGTTAACGCAAGAAGCTCTGCTGCCTGACTGACGCTGCCGCAGTCCGCCACCGTATCAAATACTGCCAACTGTTTTAGAGAATATCGCACCGCTATTTTCCTCCCGTGAAAACAAGCGCACTAACCTTATATTTTTTATGGGTTTATTGTACCGCGCCGAAAGAAATCATCAATAAAACTGAATACTTAGCAAAGGAATATCAATTGTACTCCGGGGCTTGCTCACAATTAGTCTGAAAGGGCAGTAAGGCGTTTCGCCCTGCATTAATACAACAAGGAGAACCACATGAAACCATTGAGGAGAGGAAGCGATGACTACGGCCTACTCTGATCACGACTTCGTCTCAGTAAAAGGCTTTTCTGCCGCAGAAATGATGTCAGAAGCCGAACGCTACGCACTGAAGAAAATCAGCAAGCGCAGTGGTGCAACCATCAGTCTGGCAATTCTGGCGGGGGCATTTATCGGTCTGGCGTTTCTGTTCTACACCACAGTGACGACTGGAAATGAGAGCACAAGCTGGGGTTTAAACCGATTAGCCGGTGGCTTGGCATTCAGCATGGGGCTGATTCTTATCGTCATATTTGAAGGTGAGCTATTTACCAGCACCGTGTTGTCCAGCATTTCCTGGGCAAACAACCAAGTTGGTATCGGCAAACTGTTTATGACATGGACCAAGGTCTATTTCGGTAACTTCCTGGGCGCCATGCTGATACTGCTGTTAGTAACAGGTGCGGGTCTTTATCAACTTGATGGCGGTAGTTGGGGGCTAAATGCACTGAATATTGCCCAGCATAAGCTTCACCACACCTGGCTGGAAGCTTTTACCCTGGGCGTGCTTTGCAACATTCTGGTCTGTACGGCGATTTGGCTGACTTTTTGTTCTGCAAACCCTGTAGTTAAAGCCTTCATGACCATGTTGCCAGTTGCAATGTTTGTCTCCAGCGGCTTTGAGCACAGCATTGCAAACATGTTTATGGTGCCACTTGGCATCGTGATTTCGAACTTTGCACCGGAAGCATTCTGGACAGGTCTTGGCGTGAATGCCGCCAGCTATTCTGACCTGACCGTTTCACACTTTATTTTTAACAACCTGATCCCAGTCACTATCGGCAATATCGTTGGTGGTGCGGTGCTGGTTGGCCTTGCCAACTGGGGGATCTATCGCAAACAACTACAACAACCTGAGATGCTGGCCATCAACTCGCCAGTTGCACTTAACAAAGCCAGTAAGGACTCTGCCATGATGAACCAAGTGAAAGTAAAAGATCTGATGAACACCAGCCCAATCGTACTGAAAGCGAACGATCGCACGGTGGATGCTATCGATGTTCTGCTTTCAAACCGACTCACTGGTGCACCTGTGTGTGACAGCCAGCAACATGTCGTAGGTTTCTTCTCTGTGCACGACGTAATGGTAAACCTGTGGTGTGACGACTACCTGCCTGACAGCCAGCAACGCGTTGCTGATTTGATGAACGAGGAAGTTACAGCGCTGGGTGCCAATGAAAGCCTGATGGATGTTGCTGAATTTCTGGTAGTCGACAAGAAGACGGCTTTCCCGGTGTCTCCTATGGGGATCGCAACCAGCCTGACAATGAAACCGCTGAAAGAGCGTGTGAGGGAAGCAAGAATCAGTAAGCCACACGTGCTACCTGTTCTGGAAAATGACCGCTTGGTAGGCGTTATCTCCAGCGCAGACGTTCTTAAAGCACTGCGTCCACTGTACGCCGGCAAAGAAGCAGCAACTAGCCTTCACCAGGCAGTGTAAACCAACAAAAAGCAGCGCAGGTGCGCTGCTTTTTGCTGTCATTGATATGTAAACTGCGCCTCGAGCACCGCATGGTCAGAAGCTTTGGTATCCTGGGTTTCTGCACCAGTCAGTTTCAAACCGCGATAAAAGAGATGGTCCAATGGATGGCTGAACACTTTCAGCCGATTATCTGGCTGAAACTGGGCCTCTTGCAGACCAATAGCCCCTAACTTCTGCTTCACCACATCAAGCCGCTCATTGCTCCAGGTATTAAAATCGCCAGCAATAATCAATGGGCCTTTCAATTCCGACACCCCTTCAACCAACGCATCAAGCTGCTCCACATACTCCTGCACACCATAAGTAAAATTGATACTGTGCAGGTTAATCACAGATAACACTTCACCACTAGAAAGTTTATAAGCGCTGTAGAGTGCACTTTTGGGGAGACGAAGATAAGGCTCTACTTTGGTAAACGCACACACCTTCTCGGGGATAGCATCTGACAGCGTCATCACACCGGCTATTTCACCATTGATAGCAAATGCATAAGCCTGATTGCTGTGCCAACCATTGTCTTCGACATACGAGAGAAGCTGTGGCCGGGCTTGTGCCTCTTGCAACAAGATAATTGAGTTATCGTCTGCCAGCGCGTTCAGCTCTTCCTCCCAACCTTCCAGTTGTTGTTTATAGATATTCCAAACAGCAACATTGAGAGGTTTTGACACTTCAATTATCGATGAAGGATCATAATCCCGGCACTTTACTCCACTGTCAGCAGAAGCAAGTTGCGCAGAAGGTGGAATATCAACCACGAAGTAAACTGTCGCCATGGCAGCAAATAACACCAAGGTACAAAGCAATACCCAGCGCGTAGCGAGCTGTTTCATTGTTGTTTATAGCCCTTTGAATGAAAGACAAATCGAACAGAAGACAGAGATAAGCATAATACGCCAGCAATTGGAGACCAGTCCGTTTTCCATTCAGATCTAAGAAAATACGTTAAAGACAAAAAACGCAGAATAGCATCGTAGATACTTTGTACCACTTTAAAAAATGGCATCAATGAGCGCATAAATGGACACACATTCTCTTTTCGAATGAGTGCTTTCAGTGTCTCGCAGACACGAAAAAGCCTCAGCATTTCTGCTGAGGCTTTGAAGGTGGCAGGGGTGGAGAGACTCGAACTCCCAACACGCGGATTTGGAATCCGCTGCTCTGCCATTGGAGCTACACCCCTGTAGTCATTTTAAAGACTTAACTTTGTCCGAATAAGTGGCGGAGCGGACGGGACTCGAACCCGCGACCCCCGGCGTGACAGGCCGGTATTCTAACCAACTGAACTACCGCTCCACTCAAACTACTGTGTGTTCAGCACAATAATTTAAATTTGAAGCCTGGCGATGTCCTACTCTCACATGGGGAGACCCCACACTATCATCGGCGCTGTTACGTTTCACTACTGAGTTCGGCATGGAGTCAGGTGGGTCCATAACGCTATGGTCGCCAAGCAAATTCGTTTAAATCTGGGAAAGCTGTGTTTATTTGTTCTCGTTCTTACACATTCAATGTTCTTTTCGAGTCCGTCAAAACCCCTTGGGTGTTGTATGGTTAAGCCTCACGGGCAATTAGTACAGGTTAGCTCAACGCCTCACAGCGCTTACACACCCTGCCTATCTACGTC
>NZ_JAHUTS010000043.1:0-19440 GCF_019209835.1 Enterovibrio paralichthyis
CCACCCTGGATGACGCCATCGCCGACAACGGCGAGACCATCACCGTCACCCTGGGCGACATCACCGGCGGCGGTTTTGAAGCCATCGAAGCCGGTACCAACAACAGTGTCACCACGGTCATTAACGATGAGCCTATCCCGAGCACCGAAGACACTGTACTGGTCAACATCAGCGGCCCGGATTCCGTCGTCGAAGGTGAGACCACCGGTAAGTACACCGTTTCCCTGACCCAGAAGGCCGAGACCCCGGTGACCGTGAAGCTCACCTACTCCGGCACCGCCACCGACGGCACTGATTACACCAAGGTCGTTGAGGTGGTTATCCCTGCCGGCCAGGACAAGGTTGAGTTTGATATCACCACCCTGGATGACGCCATCGCCGACAACGGCGAGACCATCACCGTCACCCTGGGCGACATCACCGGCGGCGGTTTTGAAGCCATCGAAGCCGGTACCAACAACAGTGTCACCACGGTCATTAACGACCAGACCGGTAGCGATGGCACGCCGGGCACCGAAGACACTGTGTTCGTTATCGTCGAAGCAACTACCAGAGCCACCGAAGGCGCGGACGGGGCTGCGCTCACCTACACCTTCAAGCTGGTCGACGAGCACGGCAATGACATCACGGTACCAGCGGGCAAATCCCTCACGGTTAACCTGACCTGGGATGAGACCCAAGCATCACAAGCAGATATCGACGGCGTTACCCTGCCAACCACCATTACCTTTGACCCTGCTGCACTGCCGACAAGCACAGCCAACAGCGTGACCGTCACCCTGCCGGTCAAAGATGACGATCTGCGTGAAGGCAATGAAAACCTTGGTGTGAGTGTGAATGTACCTTACGGTGCGGGCAGCGGCGTATTCGAGAAAGTCGACACAGGCGTAAAGCAGCCAGACGGTTCTGTGGAATCTGGCAAAGCTGAGGGCTCAGCAACTATTATCGACAATGACTTCGCTCCAAAGATCAACTTTGTAGCAAGTTCGCGCGTCTCAGAAGAAGGTTTAGATAACGGAGATCAAGACTCACTCGAGGGTAATGATGACAACGTCAATAACGCTGTTGCAGAAAACAAAATAATCCAAGTTAGTGATCAGAATGAAGACGATGTCCTAAGTGTCAAGTTTGCTACCGATCTCAATGGTAATCCACTGGTTGGCAATATCGCTCAAATGCTAACTTCAGGAAACGTTCCATTAACATGGGAACTTAACAGTGACAAGACGACACTAGTTGGTAAGGCTGGAAACCAAAGTGTTATTACAATCGAGTTGTTAGCAACACTTACACCAGGGCAGTTTAAATACAAGGTCACCTTACACCAGCCTGTTGACCATCCTAACCAAAATGCAGAGGACTTAATAACGATCGCTCCGTCCATTGTCGCCATTGATAAAGGGGGGAATACTTCTGACCCTGCAACAATAAGCATCGGAATCGAGGATGATTCCCCTGATGCTGAAAAAGATGAAGTTACGATTCAAGAAAACGTTCTGGAAATTGTAGGTACAGTATCCGGCAACCTAATTTCGGGTGGAAGTACCTCTAGTGGCGATAGCAACTTGGAGCAAGATGCGGTAGGTGCAGAAAACGGATTAGTACATAGCGTTTCTTTTGGTAGTACAACAACAATACTGGAACCAGATGCTAATGATAACAATGTCGTCAAAGCTTATATCAACACTGATTACGGGCAGGTCGAAATCCAAGCTGATGGTACATTCAAATTTGTCGCAAACAGCAACGTAAACTCGCTAGAAGAAGGTGAGTCCAAAACTATTAACATCAGCTACACGCTGAAAGACACAGATGGCGACACAAGTACAACAATCTTCGAAATCAATATTACCGGTAACAACGACGCACCAATGTTCGTTATCCACCCAACCAACGTAACTGTTTCTGACGAAGGCCTTGATGGTGTTGGTGCTATCAAGGATAACGAGTCCAAGGAAGCGTCTAGCAAAGGAACATTCAGTGTTAGCGATGTAGATATCAACGACATACTGACTGCGAGCTTCAAAGTAGAAAACCCAACCTCAGATCCGCTTGTACCTGTCTTTGAAGGTGGCGCTCCAAGCTTGAGCTCTGGTGGTACACCAATTGTTTGGGTTGTTACTTCGTCAGGTGCTTTGCAAGGAAACATTGGAAGTGCTGACGGTGAACTAGCTATTGAAGTGACGCTATCAAAATTGTCGCAAGCTGATGGGGTCGCTCAATTTGAGTATGAAATAACTCAGCATAAGCCAATCGATCATCCTGACACTTCAATAGAGGATGTTATCTCTAACATCATGCCTGAAATCGAGGTTACTGATGGTAGTGTGACAATAGATTCTTCTCTCAATATTTCTATTGAGGATGACAGCCCAGAGTTAACCCCCGATAAGACAACAGCTCCGTTAACTCCAATCACTCCATCAGAGAGTGTTCAGCTAATTGGACTAGACAATCCAATAAACAATGACGGAAAACTATTATTCACTATTAATAACGACTTATTAGTCGTATTTACAGCTATAGCACTAGATGGTGATGCAACTCCAAGTTGGAACAATGGTCAGGGCTTGGGTGTTGCCAGTGGCATCAAAGGAAATAATAAACACGAAGTGCAGTCTAATGATTGCAACGCCGAAACTCTTATTGGCAAGTTAGGAAATGATGAAGTTGCCTACGAGATATCACTACGACTCGGTAAACTCAACGATAGTACTCAAGGGAATAATGGGGACAAACCAATATCTGGAATTATTACGTTTTATAAAGATGGTGTTCCGGTAGTTGCATACCCATTTGATCGCGACGACTTATCCGATACTGACTCACAACATGGAACCTTAAATTATGATGTTCCAGCTGGGTTTGATCATTTTGAAATTACGCCGACAAACGGATGCGATTTCACACTTGAAGCAATGAGTGTTGGCCTCTCACCAGCTAACTCTGGTATTGCTGAAGCTTCCGGAGACCTTAATGTTCAGTACGGTGCCGATGGTCAAGGCTCGAAACCTCAGATTACTAACATGTCTTCCAATGGAAATTACAGTTTTGCCACAGTCGCTGGTTCGAATAATCAGCACTGGGAAGTGAAAATGTCTGGTACAGATGTTGTCCTTGGAGAGTTACAACTCAATGATGATGGAAAATGGCAATTTGTACAATATGGTCCAATCACCGAAGAGTTGGTCGTTACTTTTTCAATCGAAGATGGTGATGGAGATATAAATAGTACAAATATCACCATAACCCCAGCAGAGAACGGCGGCTTCGACAATCTTATTGAATCGGGCAATGGTAATGATACGTATAAGTTCATTGAGTCCTTAAACCTATATCAGTTTGATATCCAGCCACCTGTTGGCTCTGTTCATGGTCAGTACCAAAACTGGGTTAAGATCAACGGTCAGAAATTTGAACGACCAATAGATGAATCTCTTGGTTCGAATTCAGCAATAAGCAATATCGTAATTGATGAGAAGTTTCCAAATTTAGATGTTCTTGACACGAATGACTTTATCAATAGCGGTGGCGGCAATGATCATGTTGAAGGCGGTTTAGGAAACGACTTTATTTTGTTAGGAGACTCGGGATCTAACTCAGCCGATTTAACGCAAGCTGAAAACTTCATTATTGGAGAACTGGACGAGCAATTCACTGCTGACTCGCCATCACAAGAGTTTCCAGAGGATGGAACTCTTAAGCAATCCTCTTGGGAATGGGCTGACTTAGGAAATGGTGGTGGTGGAGACGATACTATTTACGGGCAAACCGGATATGACGTTATATCAGGTGGCTCAGGGAATGATAGATTATTTGGCGGTCAAGATAATGACTACCTTCGCGGTGGTTCTGGTGACGATCTGATTGATGGAGGCACCGAAAACGACTGGCTTCGCGGTGACTCTGGCAACGACACCTTAACAGGCGGCACTGGTGCAGATACGTTTGTTTGGGGAAGCGGTGACGCGGCGCTTGATGAGGCTTGGGTTGATACCATCACCGACTTCAACATTTCCGAAGGCGATACGTTAAGCCTTGGTGACTTATTGCAAGCTGATTCCATTGTCACTGCAACTGATCATAACGGTTCAATGATCATCAGCATCGACATTGATGGTAATGGAGATGTTGAACAACACATTGTCTTGGATGGTGTTACCGTTGATAACGGAAGTATTGTTGTCAATACAAACCACGGTAACTTGACTATTACTGACTCAAACGACGCAGGTAACTCGACAAGCTACACAGTCGATATGCCAACTATTCCTGAGAACGACTAAAACCCAAACGGGCCCAGCCTTCGCTAGGCCCGTTTTTTGCTTTTAATTTTGCACGTTTATTTTTTGACTTTTTAAGAGAGAAATAGGTGACTGACGCAGCGATTGCCGAACACAAGCCGCAGCAGTGGCGCATTAGTGCGTCGACGCAGGCGGTTGACGACCCGTTGTTAGATTGCTTGGTCTTGCTGACCGAGCACTATGGTTCGCCGTGCTCGGGGGATGCCTTGACGGCAGGTCTTCCGATGACTGACGCGTTACTGACACCGGATCTCTTTCCTCAGGCCGCAGCCCGGGCTGGGTTGACTGCGAAACTTTCGCGTCGGCAACTAAAAGCAATGCCAAAGCTTTTACTGCCCTGCATACTTCTTTTGACCGATAAAAAAGCCTGCATTCTCCGTGAAATCGACGAGAAGAATGGCACAGCGCTTATCCAAACATCAGAAAATGGCGGCGAAGAAGACATTTCACTGGCGGAACTGGAAGCCATGTTTACTGGCTATGCCTTTCTGGTCAAACGTCAGTATCGCGGGGATCACAGCGTCGACTTGCACCTGCACGACACCAAAATTCACTGGTTCTGGCAAACGGTCAAAGACGCGACGCCTATCTATCGCGATGCCATCATCGCTTCAGTGCTGGTCAATGTCTTCGCTTTGGTATCGCCTCTGTTTGTCATGAACGTATATGACAAAGTGGTGCCCAACCTGGCGTTCGAATCTCTCTGGGTATTGGCAACCGGTGCGCTTATCGCGTTCAGCTTTGATTTTCTGATGAAGAAAATGCGTTCTTACCTGATTGATATCGCAGGCAAGAAAGTCGATATCATTGTCTCATCACGTCTTTTTGCAAGATTGATGGGCATCCCGTTGGAAAAGCGCGCCAAAAGCGTCGGTGGTATGGCCAAACAGCTCGGTGAGTTTGATGGTATCCGAGACATGCTTACTTCCGCCACGCTCACCACCTTGGTCGATTTACCCTTCGCCCTCTTCTTCCTGTTCGTGATCTACATATTTGCCGGTGATCTGGCCGCCGTTCCGGTAGTGGCGGGCATCCTGATCATTGGTTATGCCATGCTGGTACAGCCCAAACTTAAAGCAGCAATTGAAGAGTCCAATAAATACGCCAGCCAAAAACATGGCCATTTGATTGAAAGCCTCTCGGCAATGGAAGGTATCAAAGCCAATGTGGCCGAAGGTATTGTGCAAAAAAGCTGGCAGCAGATGACAGCACACACTGCCAATTGGAACCTCAAGGTGAAGCAAATCACGAACTCAGTGTCCTATTTTGCTTCCTTTATTGTCCAGGTCACTTCCGTCGCTGTCGTGGTTCTCGGAGTCTATCGGGTGGCAGACGCACAAATTACCATGGGGGGGATTATTGCAGCAGTCATGCTGTCGAGCCGTGCTGTTTCCCCTATGGCGCAACTTGCGGGCTTGATGAGCCGCTGGAACCAAACCCAATCCGGCATGCGTCAATTGAATGCCATGATGGAGCAGGAAGATGAGTTTGCTGATAAAGGTCATCTCATCAGTCGTAAACGCCTGAAAGGCGACATTTACGCTGACAACATCGGCTTTAGCTATCCAGAATCTGAAAAGCCCACTCTTCATCCCACCAGCTTCACCATCAACGCAGGCGAGAAAATTGCCATTCTAGGTAAGAACGGTACAGGCAAGAGTACGCTTATCCGAATGCTGGCCGGGCTCTACCAACCTTCTGTCGGCAGTCTGCGCTTCGATGGTGTTGACGCCAGACAAATCCACCCAGCAGATCTGCGTCGCAATGTCGGTTATCTGGCGCAGGATGTCACGCTGTTCCACGGTACGATACGCGAAAATATTATGTTTGGTACCAGGCAGGTAACGGAGCATCAACTGATCAGGGCGACTCAACTTTCCGGGGTTGGTTTGTTCACATCTGCAGATAGCGAAGGACTGGATAAGCAGGTTGGTGAACGCGGCGAGGCACTTTCGCGCGGTCAACGTCAGTCGGTTGCGCTGGCTCGAGCTCTGCTGAATGACCCACCGCTTTTGATCATGGACGAACCCACAGCCAGTCTGGATCCACACGCCGAGAACCAGTTTATCCAAGCCATGAAGTTTGCCTCAAAAGACAGAACATTGGTAATGATCACGCACCGCATGGGATTGCTGCAGCTCGTTGACCGCATCATTGTCATGGACAAAGGGCGTATCGTTATGGATGGCCCAAGGGACAAAGTGCTGGAACGGCTGAACAATAGCAACGCAGGAGTCCAAAATGACTAATGCCTTCAAACGCGAAGACATTGAGATGACGGATGACCTGTATGGCGCCATGCTGACCGATGCGCCAGTTCGCTACCGCATGGTTATCTGGGGCGTGTTTGCCTTTTTCGCCGCAATCATCACCTGGGCAAGCCTGGCATCGCTGGATCGCGTTACCCGCGGTGAAGGAAAGGTCATTCCCTCTTCGCAAATCCAGCTTATTCAAAGTCTCGACGGCGGTATTCTTCAGGCTATGTACGTGCAAGAAGGCCAGTTGGTAAAGCAAGGTGAACCCCTCGCGCGTATCGATGACACCCGCTTTCGCTCCGATTTTGCACAACAAGAAGAAGAAGTTTCCAGCCTTCGTGCCAATGTCATTCGTATGCAGGCAGAACTGAACAGCATCACCCTGCTGCCTGATGCTCCGAGTTGGCGCGAGCAGATTGAGATCAACTTAAAGCCAGTCGTGTTTCCTGAAACCCTTTCCGACAATGAACCTGAGCTCATTGCAAGGCAACAGTTGGAGTATCAGGGGCGGTTAATGGACCTCAAAAACAGGCTGGAGATCCTCGCGCGACAGATTCTGCAAAAGCAGCAGGAAAGTCAGGAAATAGATTGCAAACTCCGCACCCTTTCCGGCAGCTATGGCCTTATCTCGCGGGAACTGAAAATCACTGTCCCTTTGGCGAAAAAAGGCATCGTTTCAGAAGTCGAATTACTCAAGCTTGAACGTCAGGTGAATGACCTCAAAGGTGAGCTTGATTCACTTCGCTTAATGCAGCCAAAAATCAAGGCCACTGTCGATGAAGCGATATTGAAACGCCGTGAGGCTGTACTGGCGTTCAGCAATGAAACCCGGGCCAAAATGAGCGAGTTGGAAACCCGACTGTCACGCCTTACCCAGGCTCAAGTAGGGGCGCAGGATAAAGTCGACAAAGCGGTGATCACAGCACCTGTCACCGGCACGATTAAAACCATTCATATCAATACCCTAGGTGGCGTTGTTCAGCCAGGTGTTGATCTGATCGAAATCGTTCCCGCAGAAGATCAGCTTCTGATTGAGGCCAAGATTGCCCCGAAAGACATTGCGTTTCTGCACGCAGGTTTACCTTCGGTGGTAAAAGTGACGGCTTACGATTTCACGCGCTACGGCGGGCTGAACGGCACGCTGGAACACATTGGCGCAGACACCACGCAGGACGAAGAAGGAAACAGCTTCTATTTGGTTAGGATCCGGACAGAGAAGTCGAGTCTGGAGAAAAAAGATGGCAGTGAATTACCGATCATTCCGGGAATGTTGACCTCGGTTGACATCATTACAGGGAAAAGGACGGTACTGGAATATCTACTCAACCCAATTTTAAGGGCGAGAGAATCAGCACTCAAAGAGCGTTGATAATAATAACAAGGAGAGAGAAATGAGAAACAATGTCAGCCAAACGCTTAAAAAAAGCGTGGCCGCATTGGCAGTAGCTGCAGTTTTGCTTCCGCCAGCAGTGTCCGCCCAGTCTTTGGAGCAAGCCGTTGCTTCAGCGCTGGACACTCATCCTCAAATCAAGCAGGCATTTAACCGATTTAAAGCCAGCGAGGAGCAAATCAACCAGGCTTCTGCAAGCTACTATCCCACAATCAATTTTGATGCAGGGATAGGTCGTGAATGGACAGAAAGCCCTTCTACCCGCCGGGATTCGGCACTCTATGGCGTCGATGAAAACGTTGACCTTACACGTCGAGAGATTGGCGTATCCCTTCGCCAGGTGCTTTTCAGTGGTTTTCAAACCACCAATGAAGTCAAACGCACAGAATACGAAGCCAGCGCCGAGCAATGGACATTGTTCTCAACTGCAGAAGATTTAGCGCTTGAAGTGACAAGAGCGTATCTCGAGTTTATGCGCGCCGAGCAAGTGGTTGTGCTGGCCGAGCGTAATCTTGCCAGCCACCAGACCATCTTCGAGCAAGTTAAGCAGAAAACCGACTCGGGTCTGGGTTCAACCGCTGATCTGTCACAGGTCACCGGTCGTCTCGCCCGTGCCCATTCAAACCTCATTTCAGCACAGAACAACCTGTCAGATTCACGTGTTGCGTACCAGCGCCTTGTCAGTGTGGCACCGCAAGACACGCGGATCCCTGTCCCCGATGCCATCATGTTGCCTACGACATTGGAACAGGCCTTGTCTCTGGCAAAAGAAAACCATCCAACCCTCAAAGCCGCAGGCAGCGATATCAACGCTGCAATGGCGCAGCGTGATGCCAGCAAGAGCAACTACTACCCTCAGGTCACTTTTGATCTATCTGCCAGCTGGGATGACAATCTGGATGGAAATGATGGCACAACCGCCAATCCAAACGACACGATTGGCGCAGATGTAGGTGGGAATAGTGACGAAGTTCTCGCCATGGTGCGTATCAACTACAACCTGTTTTCCGGTGGCGCTGACCGTGCCCGTGAGCGCGAAGCCGCTTACAGCATTAACGAATCAAAAGCGATCCAGCTAAACGCTTACCAAGATATCGAAGAAGGCACGACGCTGGCATGGAACGCCCGGGTGTTTCTCAAGCAACAGATGCAATATTTGCGTCAGCATGTCGAAGCCGCACTGGAAACCCGCAACGCCTATGACGACCAGTTTAAGATTGGGCAACGCACTCTAATTGATGTGTTGGATGCAGAAAACGAACTGTTCCAGGCGCGTCGCGAATACCTCACTGCTGAGTATGATGACCTTATTGCCCAGTATCGCCTGCTTAATGCAACGGGCAGCTTGTTGGAGTCATTACGTATTACGACGCCGGCTGTATGGGATGGTGAAAACAGCAACACCGGAGGTGCGCAGTCATGAGAATTATTATCACAGCTTTATCAGTGCTTCTGCTGGCCGGTTGTGCACAGCAGGAAGTGGTTACCATGCAGGCTCAAGCAGAGCAAAAACACGACCTGCGTGACCTTGATTACGATGGTGTAATAGAAGCGCGGGAACGATGTGGCGATACCCTAGTCGGCGCCGCTGTCGATAACGATGGCTGTCCACGCGACAAAACGGTAAACCAAAGTTTCCGCCTGAATGTGAAGTTCCCCAATGACTCAGCCGACCTGCGTCCGAGCAACTACGCCAAGCTCCAACAGCTGGCGGACTTCCTCAATGACCAGACCGACGCCAACGTCACGATTGAAGGGCATGCCAGTAAAGTAGGTAACCCCGAATACAACCTGACGTTGTCACAACGCCGAGCTGAAGCGGTGGCAAGAGCGCTGGTGAATGATTTCGGTATTGATCAGACTCGTGTTGATGCCGTTGGTTTTGGGGATACAACCCCCCTTATCGATGAAGACTCAGACTATGCGCACGAAGTTAACCGCCGTGTGATGGCAACCCTATCTGGAAGCTACAACACCACTGATATGCGCTGGAACATATTTACCGCGGAATAAAAGACAAAAGCCGGTCTCCAAGAGGCCGGCTTATTTTCGTGCCCTTATAACCCGAGATTCGCTATGTTCACAAAACGCTCGTCGCTGGCCTGGATATATTTGACTGCAGCGTGTCTGGTATTGCTCTCTCTGGGCGCAATGCTGGCAGGCTCAACCTATCAACAACAACGCAGTCTTAATTTACGTGCGGATGCATTGCAACACCAACTTTCCCAGATTTTACCGCCATTTATCGCGCACTATGATGTCACCGCAATCAACCGCATTGTGGATGCCAATCTTTCTGCTGAAGTCGAAAAAATCACTCTTACCGATCAAATCACTGCAGAACAAGCAACCTGGTCTTCCCCCGAACCGACAGTAAAAAGTCACTGGTATGACAGGATTATCTATATTAGTCCGGTATCAACAACCACATTACTGACCTATGAAGGCACATCGCTTGCCACCATGAGCCTGACACTCTCAGCATCTCAGGCGCGGGCACATGTGGCAGACCAGTTGCTGTACCTTTTTCTACCACTTGGCAGCGCGATTGCCGGGCTGGTGATTCTTTTCACAATACTTGTCGCCAGAAAGCAGTCCGCCATTGCGAAGGCGACGGCCACTGTTAAAAAGCTCGCCCAGCAGGATTTCACTTCCTTGCAATCAGCCCCTCAATCAGGTCTTCCGGCACTCGATGCGGCATTGGACACGCTGACGCTCAATATACAACGCATGATCCAGTCACTGCATAAAGAGCTGAAAACCCTCAACAACAGCATGATGTTCGATGCGGTATCCACCCTCCCCAACCGCGAATATTTTACCCACCAGCTCAATAGCTGGATGAGTGAAAGTGAAGATACGCCGGGCGCCATTTTTATCGCGCAGATGGAATGGTTAGATACGATCTACCGCCGATACGGCTATATTGCCCGCGATGAAACCTGGCGCTTGCTGGCCAATTCACTGCGCACAGCTTTCAGTGACAACAAGAACATTTGCATTGCTAGGATAAGTGGCAGTGAAATCGCCATACTGCTGCCGTCACAAAGTGAAGAGCAAAGCCGTAACTGCTTACACAACTTTATCAGTACCCTGAACAACGAAGTCTCCATGGCAGGTTTTGAGCCGAACCACGGCTTTCACATCGGCGCTGTGCATGGGCAGGAGATGCCGGGTTCACAGCTACTGTCTTTGGCTGATAACGCATTACAGCGAGCGATAAAACAGGGCGAGGTGTTTGTATTCAACCGAGGATCAGAAGAACAGGTTATCGACCGCGAAACTTGGCGTGAATTGCTGTCACATGTGATTAAAGAAAAAACCATCCGCCTCCAGACCCAACCAGTCATGGCCTGGGATCATAAGGAGCCGCTTCATGCTGAAGTCTTTACACAAGCCTTGATCGACAATAAATGGCAGACAGCAGGCAGGCTGATGCCATACATCCAATTGTTCGAAAAGGGCTCAGCATTCGACAGAATGGTCATTGATTGTCTGGCAGAGCAGCATGCCAGAGAGCCGATTTCGCAGGCGCTGGCCCTCAACCTGACCGATGACAGCCTGTGCAGCCCTTCTTTTGCCCGTTGGCTGGAACAGATACTGAAAAACGTCCTGCCACCGGAAAAACTCTTCTTTGAAATCAGTGAAGCGAGTGCGCGAAATAACCTCAGTGCCTGTATCACTTTCAGTGAAACAGTCCGCAAACTCGGTGCATCTGTGGGGGTTGATCACTTTGGCCGCCACTTGCAGGGGGTGGAATACCTTTCCGCAATAAAACCTGCGTATGTCAAACTCGATCAGGCCTTCAGCAAAGAGCAAAACGGTCAGAATCGTCTGTTCACTGAAATGCTGGCAAACATTGCCGAATCCCTTGATATTACGGTCATTGCTACCGGCATCAAAGACGATGAGAGCAAACAACTCCTTAACCGGGAATTTATTGATGCCTACCAGGGCTTTATTCACCCGCCGACATTAATGGTACGGGACGAGAAAACATCCTGAAACCGATAACAAAAAACCCGCTGAATGCGGGTTTTCTTTTTGACTAAAACAGGAAATGTCTACTCAAACCAATAACTCATGATCAGCGCATCTTCCCGACCAGTGGCAGTTGGATAGTAGTCGTAACGGCGGTCAAACTCGTTAAAGCCCAGCGACTCATAAAGGCGAATAGCGGGCGTATTGCTTTCGCGCACTTCCAGCCAGGCCTCTTCGCCGCCCGCTTCGCGCATACAATCCAAAAACGCCTGCAGGAGCTGTTTACCATAGCCCTTGCCCTGACATTCAGGCGCAACAGCGATATTCAGCAACGACGCCTCCCCGGCCACACACTGGGCAAAGAAATATCCCACCACCTTGCCGTTTTCGACCAATACCCGGTTACAGCCAAATCTGGCCTCAGGCTTCATCAACAAACTGTCAGCCCACGGGTGACTGTGTGCCGCTTTTTCTATCGCTACTACGCTGTCCAGCCACTGGCTGTCCATTGGGAGAAGTTTACTTGTCATACTGCTTTATTTGCTGCCATAACGCTTTTTTCGCTGACTGATCATGCTCAAGTACGTTCAGTGAAGGAGAGGTCAATACCGCTGCTGTCGCTAAGCCACCTTGGGCCGGTACACCGCAATACCACACCCACTGCAGTTGATGCTGGGTGACATGAGCAACGGCAGAGGAAGGTAAAAGACGAGCCTGTTCAGGCGTCAGTTTCATGCTGGCGAGAATTTTGCCGAACAACCAGGCTTCTTTCTCATTAATGGGTGAGTCACACACCAGCAGCAACTTACAATCCTCCGGCAACGCAACCATTTGAGGTGAGCTATTCGGATAAAGTTGCGGTCGACGAAGTTCCCAGACCGGGATCCCCATCTCCTTGAGTCTTTGCACGTCATTCATGCCACAAGCCTGCTCACAGAAAAAATGGTGGTTGAGGGCTGCATGCTACCAAAAATCGCCCAATAGCCAAAACGAAGAGAGCCGCCCGGGGCAGCTCTCAACACGGTTCATGAAAGTGATAGCCTACAAAGCATCAAATTCAGCGCAATATTTCACAACGCCCTCGCAATCAACGAATGCGCCTGGTTCAAGCTCCAATGCCATAAACGCCTCAGCCGGTATATCAAAGGTCGATTGCAGACCATAGCTCGCTGCGGGTTTAAACCCAAAGCGCCCATAAAAACCGCTATCTCCCAAAACCACACAACCCGGATAGCCGAATTCATGCAAGGTTTCTATGCCCTCTTTCACCAACTGTGCAGCAACCCCTTGGTTGCGGTAATCCGGGTGAACGCTAAGCGGTGCCAGTCCCTGAATGCCGATATCCGTACCGTTGACCATCACAGGGCTGAACATGACATGCCCAACCACCTTACCCTCGTCATTACAGGCCACCAACGAAAGCGTGTTGTGGCCATTCTCACGCAGCGACATCACCAACTTCGCTTCCGCGTCGCTCGGAAAGGTCTTATTCAACAGTTTGTCGATGGCGAGCAAGTCCGCCAACGCTTCAGATCTTATGAGCATAATTTGCCTCGTTTACCGATGGTTCGGTTTGCAGCCCTTTTTGAACAAAGTCTGCCAATGTAAACAGGCCCTGACGCAAAACAGCAGGCAGTGACGCCAAATCGACACTGTCCATCAAATTCTTCACTTCCAATCCCAACTCAGTGTCACCTTCAATAAGCAGGCGGCGCTGGAAAAACAGGGTATCCGGGTCTTCCTTACGCGCAGCAATCAACACCAAGTCATTTAGGTTGCCGCTAAAGCGTACATCGGGTGTTTCAATGTCACTGCGCACCACAAGCTTCTCGTTTTCAAAGCTTATGTAGTTTTTGAAATCAACATCGCGCACGTGCACTTCCAGCCATCGGCCTTCAAGAAACTCAAACTCCCCATCATCAAGCGCTTCGTGAAAAACACGTTTCAACGTTTCCAGCATCAGCGTCTGCTGAACAGATGCAGGAACCAGTTTGACAGGGATACGCAGGAAAGACGGCGCTTGCTGCACCAGTGTCGCATGAAGTTTATCGAGCAATGTCGTGTTCCAATTCAGAGTCAGTCGAAAGTATCGGCCATTGTATGCCAGTGTCACGGCGAAATTTCATGCCTTGTGTCAAAAAAATAAAGCTCTTCACCAGAAAGGTTTATAGTTGAGCTCTCACACTATATAGTGTTGTCTCAACAATGGAATCGAATCAGGAAATAGCTTACTAGCTAGGAAGTATGGTGCCTAAATGCCTGTTGAGCAGTTGACCTATTGGTTTTCACGCCTAACCCAGAACAGCCCCTTTCTCTTTGCCGTTCTCGACAAAAACCATCATTATCTCTGGGTCAGCCAACGTTACTGTGAAATCAGTGGGTTAGACCAAAGCGAACTCGTGGGAAAGCAGGACAATGAGATCCTTGGCCCCACTTTTTATGACGCATTGAAACCCCACTACGACCGCGCATTTAACGGCGAGTCTACAGAAGGCGAGATTGTCCTCAACGACGGCATCCACGACTCCAGCTTCCACTTCAGCGTTACACCGCTGTCGGGCAGTGAATGGAAGCAGGAGGTGGTGATTTTTCATGCCGCTGACACGTCTGAACGCCAGGTGTTAACCAGTGCACTGGAGTCTTCTGAAAGCCGGTTTGACAATCTTTGCCAGTTAGTCGGCGACGGTTGCTGCGTGCTAGATGATGGCGTGATCCTAAGCGCCAATAAACACGCCGTTAAAATGCTTGGCTTTAACAACCCAAGCGAGATCTTGGGTGAAGATATTGAAAACCTGCTGATTGCGCCGATCAAAGGCCAGTCAGTAATGGCATCGCTGACTTCATTGAAAGCCGGGCAGCAACTGGTATGCCAGAGTAAACACTCAGATACTGATGATGCCTCACTCAACATCGCATATGGCTCAGTCAGCCTGCTTGGCAGCAGTGGGGCAATCCTCACCCTTTCTCGCACCGTTGAAGCCAGCGATCACAAGCAGACAATAGAAAAACTCGCACAGTTTGATGCATTGACTGGCCTCTACAACCGCCACGGGTTTTCGCGCCGGCTTGAACAGTTACTGAAAAGCGAAACGCCTCTGCTGATGTTCTACCTAGATGTTGATAACTTTAAAAATATCAATGATTCACTGGGTCACCACATCGGCGACCGTGTGTTGCAGGATATCGCTCAGCGCCTGCGCCGGCAGCTACCGGTAGAAACCGTATTGGGCCATTTGGGTGGTGATGAATTCGCTATCCTGATCCCTGAACAAAAAAGCGATGACGTGGCGGACGATATTGCCAACCGCATTGTGGATGCCATCAGCCAGCCATTCGATTTGTACCATTTCAGTAAATACCTCGCCTGCTCAATCGGTATGGTGAAATACCCTGGCGACGGCAAAGATGCACGCAGCCTGCTGCAAAATGCAGATACGGCGATGTATGAAGCCAAAGAGCAGGGCCGCAACCGCGTGGTCACCTACAACCAGCACATGAACAAAGAAGCGCGCATGCGCCTCTGGCTGGAAATAGAACTGCAGAAGGCGTTGCAAAACAACGGGCTGGAAGTGTGGTACCAACCGAAAGTCAACACCAAGGATTACACCATCAACGGTGCTGAGGCACTGGTGCGCTGGAAACACCCGGTGGAAGGCTATATCAGCCCTGCCCGCTTTATTCCGGTGGCTGAGCGTTCCGGGATGATCGAACTCTTAGGCCGTAACGTCATGCGTGAGGTATTCCAGACCGTCCGCCGCTGGCAAAACATGAAAGTGTTGCCGGGACGCGTGGCAATCAACCTCTCGCCACAGCAGTTCCGTAACCCGAACTTAACGGCCCATATGAAAAAGCTTCTGGATGCCACCCAGACCGATCCGTCGTTCATCACGTTCGAACTGACAGAAAGCGCGGTCATGAACGACGGTGAGCACGCCATCCAGATGCTTAATGCCATCAAAGAACTGGGGTTTGCCCTGTCTATCGATGACTTTGGTACCGGCTACTCTTCACTTTCTTATCTGGCGAAGTTCCCGCTGGATGAAATCAAGATTGACCGCGCGTTTATCTCTGACATGGAAACCTTCCCCAAGCAGGTCACCCTGATTGAAAACATCATCAATCTGGGGCGCTCGCTGAACATGTCCGTGGTGGCTGAAGGGGTGGAATCCGGCAAACAGGCGACGGTGCTAGCCAATCTGAAATGCGACACCATTCAGGGTTTCCATTTCTACAAGCCTATGCCCCGGGCAGAGTTTGAAGCCCTGCTTATCAATAATCGCAAGGCGCGCAAAGTCGCTTCCTGACCAGCAAACAGACGCCCCTGCGGCGTCTGTTTTCCTATTCCCACAGCCCTTTTTCCGATTTCCCTGCCTTACATCAAAACCCGTTGGTGCCCGCCCCCCTACAATCCGGGGTTTACAAATAAATAACCGGCCTGACGCTGACCACGATTTGTGGGGATAATTATGGAATTACTATGCCCGGCAGGTAACCTTCCTGCCCTGAAAACCGCTATCGACAGCGGCGCCGATGCGGTGTACATCGGCTTTAAAGACGGCACCAATGCCCGTCACTTTGCCGGTCTGAACTTTGACGGCAAAAAGCTGGAAAAAGCGGTCACATATGTTCATGACCACAAAAAACACATCCACGTGGCGCTGAATACCTTCGCCCATCCGGACGGTTTCAAGCGCTGGACGGATGCAGTAGACGCAGCCGTGGATCTTGGCGTCGATGCCTTGATCATTGCCGATCTTGCCGTACTGGATTATGCCGCTACCAAACACCCTGACATGGAAATTCACCTGTCAGTGCAGGCATCTGCGACCAACAGCGCGGCTATCCAGTTCTACAAAGACCACTTCAATGTAAAACGTGTCGTGTTGCCTCGCGTGTTGTCTATCCATCAGGTGAAACAGCTGGCACGCACCACGGATGTCGATCTGGAAGTCTTTGCCTTTGGCAGCCTGTGTATCATGTCGGAAGGGCGATGCTACCTGTCATCCTATATGACGGGCGAATCACCCAATACTGTCGGTGCGTGCTCACCGGCGAAATATGTGCGCTGGCAGGAAACCCCCGAAGGTCTTGAATCGCGTTTGAACGATATCCTCATCGACCGCTACAAGGCCGGTGAAAACGCGGGTTATCCAACGTTATGTAAAGGCCGATTTGTCACAGACGGCGAGCCTTTCCATGCACTGGAAGAGCCAACCAGCCTCAACACACTTTCTATTCTGCCAGAGCTGTTTGAAGCCAACATTGCCTCAGTGAAAATCGAAGGCCGCCAGCGCAGCCCTGCTTATGTGGAACAGGTCACCCGTACCTGGCGTCAGGCTATCGACAGCTACAAAGCCAATCCTGAGAGTTATCAAGTATTGCCGCAATGGAACCGCTGCCTGGACAGTGTTTCAGAAGGCGCGCAGACCACCCTTGGCGCGTATCATCGCAAATGGCAGTAAAGGAGCACCCTATGAAATATTCACTTGGCCCACTCCTCTACTTCTGGCCAAAAAACGACGTGGAAGCCTTCTACCAAAGCGCCGTCAGCAGCGATGCAGACATCGTTTATCTTGGTGAAACCGTCTGTTCAAAGCGCCGTGAAATGCGCGCCGCTGACTGGATGAACCTGGGACGCGAACTGGCGGCCTCCGGCAAGCAGGTCGTGCTGTCGACCATGGCGCTTTTGGAGGCACCGAGCGAAGTCAACGTGATGCGAAGCTATATCGACAATGGCGAGTTTATTGTCGAAGCCAACGATGTTTCCGCTATCCAGCTGGCTCATGAGAAAGGTATTCCCTTTGTCGCAGGCCCGGCCTTGAACCTTTACAACGCTCAGGCACTGCAGGTGATGCTGAAAAAAGGCATGACCCGCTGGTGTATGCCGGTTGAACTTTCCCGCGAATGGCTGCTAAAAGTGCTGACAGAAGCGCAAGCACTTGGTATCCGTGACCAGTTTGAAGTGGAAGTGTTCTCTTACGGCCACCTGCCACTGGCTTACTCCGCACGTTGCTTCAGTGCGCGCGCGGAGAACCGCCCGAAGGACAAATGCGAAACCTGCTGCATTAACTATCCGCAAGGTCTTGAAGTGAAAAGCCAGGAAGGGCAGTCTGTGTTTACCTTAAACGGTATCCAGACCCAATCCGGCTATTGCTACGATCTCAGTGCTGATCTGGCTTCGATGGAAGGTTTGGTAGATGTGGTGCGCATCAGCCCGCAAGGTGCTGAAACGCTGGATGTGCTGGCTGGCTTTAAACGCGGTGATTCCGGGTTTGCGCCGAAAAGCCATTTCTGTAACGGTTACTGGCACAGCATTGAAGGCATGGCGACACACAGCTAATGCTCGAAAAACCAAAGAAAAAGCCGCTTCATCACGCGGCTTTTTTTATGGAAACCTGACAGGCTTAGATAGCCGGTTGATGCCTGAGTTCGTAAGCGATACGGCTCAGCTCCAGCATCGCATAACGGTGTTCGACAAAGTCATACACATTGCCGGACATGGCGAGTTTATACAGGGCTACGGCCGAGCTGATATCCCCTTGCGCCTGATAACGCTTGGCGAGGTAGAAATACCCTTCACACAGTCGCTGCGCAAGCTGTGTGTTGTCAGTACTGGTTTCCATGATTTCCCGAAAGAAAGCCTCTTCACTGATCTCGTTCAGGTACAGCCTGGCGATCAGCCAACCCCAATCAAGCTGATCAGAATTCTGATAACGCGCCTTTAGACCGGCGATGGCTTTTTCATTGCCTTCTTTTTCGAGCTCGGCAAGGTAGAGCCAAAGTGAACGGTAAGCGTCGTTTTCGTTGTCTTTATAATGCTTGAGCAGATCGCGCACCGCCAATTGATAACGGCCGCCGTAATACAGGGCGATCCCGCGGTTACGTTCGGCAAACTGGTGCCCTTCATCCAGCTCAAGGCTTGAGTCGAATGCTTCATAAGCTGCGTCATACATGCCGCTTTGGGTGAAGTACACCCCCAGAATATTGAACACATCCGGCTGTGACGGGTTGTAGGATAGGGAACGGTTAAAATCCAGCCTTGCCAAATCACGAAGCCCCAGACTGTCGTTGATCAGTCCACGCTCGTAATAAAGCTGGGCACGATCGTTTTCTGTCAGATCTTCGCGGAGCAGGATCTGGTCGATTTGCGCCAATTGCACTTCCTGTTGCGTGGTTGGCTGCAGCGGCACTGCCATTGGCAGTAGATGCCAGGGCTGGTCATTTTTCACTGACGTTGACGTCGCACAGCCTGATAACAGCAAAGCCGTACCCAAAACTGTCAGTGGCAGCCATCGATAATTTCGCATTAACGCATCTCTCCTTGCTCTCCGACAAACAGGAACAACCTGCCTGAGGTTTGCGAGTATAAAACAAAAGGGGGCATAGCCTAATGCCAGTCAGTTAAGCTGACTGGCTTTCTTTTTATTGGGGTATTTCTTTGCCTTAGGCTTCACGGCTCTCGGGTATATTCGATCTTCTCGCTTAATGGGCAACACATGATGTATCGCCT
>NZ_JAHUTS010000044.1:0-18643 GCF_019209835.1 Enterovibrio paralichthyis
CGCGAGGGTAAGGGCTGTGGTCAATTGCAAAATAAAAGGCTCTAAGTATGGGGACTTAGAGCCTTTATAAGCCATCTGTTGGATCGTTCAACCGATCATTTATCTCTTAACTGATCGGCATTAGCCGGTCGGCCGCTTTTCGATAGAAACAAATGCTTATCGCATGGTCACAAACTCTTCAGAGCCCGTTGGGTGTATCGCCACTACGCTGTCAAAGTCTGCTTTGGTTGCGCCCATCTTCATTGCCACGCCAAAGCCCTGGATCATTTCATCCACCGCGAAACCGATGCCGTGCAGGCCAACCACGGTCTCCTCTTCACCTGCGCACACCAGCTTCATTTTGCACGGCTGGCGGTGTTGGGTCACAGCGGTGTACATGGCGGTGAAACCTGAAGTGTAAACCTTCACGTTTTCTTCGCCATATTGCGCTTTGGCTTCGTCTTCGGTTAGGCCGATAGTGCCGATTGGCGGGTGGCTAAACACCACGGTCGGCACCAGCTTGTAGTCCATCTTGGCGTTGGTTTTACCGTTGAACAGGCGCTCGGATAGCTGACGACCCGCTTTGACCGCAACTGGGGTCAGTTCAATGCCGCCTTCCATAATATCGCCCACACAGTAAATGCCAGGCACATTGGTGTTCTGGAACTCATCGACTTTGATGTAACCACGGTCGTTGGTTTCCACACCGGCAGCTGCCAGGTTGATTTTGTCCGTGGTTGGATGGCGGCCAATCGCCCAGATCAGAAGGTCTGTGTTGTGGGTTTCACCGCTTTCAAAGTGCAGAGTCAGAGAGCCATCGGATTCTTTCACCACTTCTTTTGGAATTGAGTGGGTGTGCAGCGCCGGACCTTCTTTTTCCATCACTTCCACCAGAGTGTCGATGATCATCGGGTCAAAGCTGCGAAGCGGAGACGCTTTGCGCACAAACAGGTGCGTTTCCGTGCCCAGCGCATTCAATACACCGGCGATTTCCACCGCAATGTAACCGGCACCCACAACAGCAACACGTTTTGGTTGCTCGTTCAGTTCGAAGAAACCGTTAGAGTCGATACCGTATTCCGCGCCCGGAATCTTCGGGATGGTTGGTGCGCCGCCAACGGCGACAAGAATATGGTCAGCGGTATAGTGCTCGCCATTTGCCTCGACGGTCTTGGCATCGACAAATTTTCCGAAGCCTTCGATGACTTCGATTTTGTTTTTGCCCAGCACGTTTTCATACGAGGTGTGGATACGGCCGATATAGGCTTCACGGTTTTCCACCAGTTTCGCCCAGTCGAACTTGTTGACTGTGGTATCGAAGCCGTAATCAGGGCCATACATTTTGATCGCTTCGGCGACTTGCGCACCGTGCCACATTACCTTTTTCGGTACACAACCCACGTTGACGCAGGTGCCGCCAAGGTGACGCGCCTCAATCAGTGCCACTTTGGCGCCGTACATCGCGGCGCGGTTTGCTGAGGCGATACCGCCGCTGCCGCCACCGATACAAATATAATCAAAATGTTTGGCCATGAGTTTCTCCATTTACTTATTCTTAAATCCCGTTGAGCGGGTTGTTTTCCGCGTATGTTATCAGACCTTTTATCGTCAGACTGTTATTCAGGCACAACCCAGCTGACAAAATGGTGACCTGTGTCCGGCGCAATTTTGCTTTGCAGCCACGGCAGGATTTCTTTCATCTGCGCTTCCAATGTCCAAGGCGGGTTGATGACAATCATGCCAGATGCGGTCATGCCGCGCTCTTCGCTGTCTTCTGCCACACCCAGCTCGATTTGCATCACCTTACGGATGCCGAGCTTTTCCAGACCCTTGGTGATCAGGTCGATGTTTTTACGGTAGACCACCGGATACCAAATCGCATAGGTACCGGTTGCCCAGCGCTTCACGCTCTCGTCGATGGCATCAACCACATCCTGGTATTCGTGTTTCAGCTCGTAAGGTGGGTCAATCAGCACCACACCGCGGCGCTCTTTTGGTGGCAGGCTGGCTTTCAAGCGTGCATAACCGTCTTCTTTGTACATTTTGACCTGACGGTCACCGCGAAACTCCTGCAGCAGCAGCGGGAAATCGCTTGGATGCAGCTCAGTGAAAATCGCGCGATCCTGTTCACGCAGCAGGCTACGACCCACTTTTGGTGAACCTGGGTAGTAGCGCAGTTTGTTGCCTTGATTCAGGCCGCGGATGGTATCCAGATACGGTTTAATTGCTTCTGGTGCGTCATCGGCTTCCCAAATCAGGCCAATGCCTTCTTTGTATTCACCGGTCTTTTCAGCACGCTCATCAGACAGGTCGTAACGACCTGCACCGCTGTGGGTGTCGTGGTACACGAACGCCTTATCTTTTTGTTTTAACGATTCAATGATGAGGCTCTGAACGATGTGTTTCAGCACGTCCGCGTGGTTGCCAGCGTGGAAGCTGTGGCGATAACTGAGCATGTCGGTATCCGGTGAAAATAGAAAAGTAGCGCGCATTATCGCTTATTGAAAAGATAGATGCAGCCTCAGCATTGAAATGCCATACATTTGCCTTCATAAATACAAAGTTAACTCTTTTGAAGGAACTGACTATGTCCAACCCGCTGCTAACGTTTACCGATTTGCCGCCTTTTTCTGAAATCAAACCGGAGCACGTTCAACCTGCTGTCGAGCAGGCGATTGCCGACTGCCGCGCTGCGGTGGAAGCGGTGCTGGAAAATAACACGGACCCAAGCTGGGATAATATCTGTGCGCCACTGGCGGAAAGCGACGACAGACTGAGCCGCATCTGGTCTCCCATCGGCCACATGAATGCGGTAGTGAACAGCCAAGCGCTGCGTGAAGCATATGAAGCCTGCCTGCCAATGCTGTCGGATTACTCGACCTGGGTTGGTCAGCACAAGCCGCTGTACGACGCGTATAAAGCCATTAAGGCACGTGACGATTTTGCCTCGCTGTCGCCTGCTCAGCAAAAGACGATTACCGACGCACTGCGTGATTTTGAGCTTTCTGGTATCGCGCTGCCGCCCAAAGAGCAGCACCGCTTTGGTGAGATCAGCAAGCGCCTGTCTGAGCTGTCATCGACCTTTTCCAACAATGTGCTGGATGCCACCATGGGTTGGAGCAAGCACATTACTGCTGAGAAAGAACTGGCTGGCATGCCAGAGTCCGCACTGGCAGCAGCCAAGGCACAAGCAGAAAGCAAGGAGCTCGACGGTTACCTGCTGACGCTGGATATTCCGTCCTACCTGCCGGTCATGACCTACTGCGACAACCGCGACCTGCGCGCGGAAATGTATGAGGCTTACACCACCCGCGCATCAGACCGTGGGCCAAACGCGGGCAAGTGGGACAACACCGATCTCATCAACGAAACCCTGCTGCTGAAAAACGAAATCGCCCGTCTGCTCGGTTTTTCAACCTATAGCGAGCTGTCGTTGGCGACCAAGATGGCAGCGTCGACTGATCAGGTGCTGACTTTCCTCAACGAGCTGGTGGAAAAAGCACGCCCGCAAGGCGAGAAAGAATTCAATACACTCAAGCAGTTCGCCAAAGACAACTTCGGCGTTGAAGCGCTGGAGCCATGGGATGTTGCTTACTACGCCGAAAAACTGAAACAGCACCAGTACAGCATTTCTGATGAAGAGCTGCGCCCTTACTTCCCGGAAGATAAAGTGGTGGCTGGCCTGTTTGAAGTGCTGAAACGTGTGTTTGGCATGACTGTGAAGCGCCGCGAGGGCGTCGATGTGTGGCACGAGTCGGTATCCTTCTACGATATTTTTGATGCAGACGGCGAGCTACGCGGCAGCTTCTACCTTGACCTTTACGCCCGTGAACACAAACGTGGCGGCGCATGGATGGATGAATGCCGTGTGCGCCGTGTGACAGATTCCGGCGAGTTGCAAAGCCCGGTTGCGTACCTGACCTGTAACTTCAACAAGCCAATCGGCGGCAAACCTGCGCTGTTTACCCATGACGAAGTGGTCACCCTGTTCCACGAGTTCGGTCACGGCATCCACCACATGCTGACCAAGGTTGATATCTCATCGGTATCAGGCATTAACGGTGTGCCTTGGGATGCAGTAGAGCTGCCAAGCCAGTTCCTGGAAAACTGGTGCTGGGAAGAAGACGCACTGGCGTTTATCTCCGGTCATTACGAAACCGGTGAACCGCTGCCAAAAGAAATGCTGGATAAAATGCTGGCAGCCAAAAACTACAACTCGGCAATGGGTATGCTCCGCCAGCTGGAGTTTGGCTTGTTCGACTTCACCCTGTTTACCCGCTTTGACCCGGAAGAAGGCGCGAAAGTGCTGGAAACCCTGGCAGAAGTGAAGGGGCGTGTGTCTGTGGTGCCATCACCGGATTGGAACCGTTTCCCACACTCGTTCAGTCATATCTTTGCCGGTGGCTACAGCGCTGGCTACTACAGCTACTTGTGGGCAGAAGTACTTTCTTCAGATGCATTCAGCCGTTTTGAAGAGGAAGGGATCTTCAACACCGAAACCGGCAAGTCGTTCCTGGAGAACATTCTGGAGCGCGGCGGCAGTGAAGAGCCAATGGAGCTGTTCAAACGCTTCCGAGGCCGCGAGCCATCACCGGATGCGCTGCTACGCCACAGCGGAATTGGTGTTTAATCGCTGAACCATAAAGAAAAAGCACGGTTTCGGCCGTGCTTTTTTGTTTCTGCAAATCACTCACTGAACCGTTAGCGGCCAGTGGTTATCGCTTTGGCGCTCGGCTTCCATGGTCAGCTCGGTGGCCATCAGGGCGTTGGTTTCCAGCCAGTGCTCTGGCAGGGCAAGCGATAAAGTATCGCCCTCTGCTTTGAGTGTGACTTCCGGTATCGCTTGGCTGTCACGGCGGTGACAGAGGATCACGGCCAGACGCAACAAGCGTAGCAAGCGGTTGGCGCTGTTAGGCGAAATCGCGCTTTGCTGACCAACCGGCACCAATTGTTCGCGGTAATGGCGCAGCATTTCTGCCAGTAACCTTTTCTGTGCACGGGTAAAGCCGGGCAGGTCGAGGTTATCAATCAGGTAAGCCGCATGCTCACCATCGCCTTTAAAACCGATACTCATTCCAATTTCATGCAGTGATGACGCTGCATTCAGCAGTGTCGGTGCAACAGGCTCTGTAACCCAGTTTTCGCCGCATTGCTTTAACAGTGAAAGGGCAGTGTTTGCCACGTTGTCTGCATGGGCGGTATCAAGCTGATAACGGGACTGTATGGATTTAATCGTACGCTTGCGGATGTCTTGTTCACACATCGTATCAAGCATGCCGTACACCAAGCCTTCACGCAGTGCGCCACCGGCCAGTGTCATGGACTCAATCCCAAGTTCTTCAAAAATGGCGATAAGAATAGAAAGGCCACTTGGGAATACCAATGCACGCTCCAGCGTCAGGCCATCAATGTCAAGTTCTTCCACCTGACCAAAGCCAATCGCCTGTTTGCGCAGACGGTGAAGCTTGGCAAGGGTGATGGTTTCATCCATACCCTGTGCAACCATGATCTCCTGCAATGCCTGCACCGTACCACTGGCACCGACGCAGACATCCCAACCGAGTTCACGGTAGCGTTTCACGATAGGTGACAGTACCTGCTTGGCTCCGTCAATGGCGCGGCTGAAGCTTTTCTCGGTAAGGGAGCGATCTTTGAAGTGGGTTTCCAGCCAGGTGACACAACCCATATCGAGGCTGGTCAGTGCTGCTGCATCAAACCCTTCACCGATAATGACTTCGGTGCTGGCGCCGCCAATATCCACCACCAATCGCTTACCTTTACCACCAGAGGTGTGCGCGACACCTTGATAGATGGTGCAGGCTTCCTGTTCTCCGGTAATGACCTGGATGTCATGACCGAGGATCTGGTTAGCACGGGAGATAAAAGAGGTGGCGTTTTTGGCGCTGCGAAGGGCGGCGGTGGCCACGATGCGGATGTTTTCGGGCGGGATATCCTGAAGGCGCTCTGCAAAGAGTGAGAGGCAATCCCAGCCGCGTTGCATGGCTTCATCACTCAACATCAGATTGCTGTCGAGACCGGAAGCAAGACGGACTTTACGTTTGATTTTTGCCAGTGTTTGTACACTGCCTTCGACCTCGCGCACAACCAGCATATGGAAGCTGTTTGAACCGAGATCGATGGCTGCGTACAGGGGCGAACGCGCGTATTCCATGCTCTCGTAATACCCCTGAATTAATTAGGCTTTGTTTGCCGGGCGACGACGGCCACGGCCGCGTTGCTGCGAGTTTCCTGATGTGTTGCGACGGCCATTGACCTGGCGTGGACGCTGAACACGGATTGGTGCAGGCAGTTCAGTCAGCAGCGCATCTTCGTTGTACTCAGACACTGGAATCGTGTGGCCGATATACTCTTCGATGGCTGGCAGGTTGACCGCATACTCTTCACAGGCAAAGCTGATTGACGCGCCGCTTGCACCCGCACGGCCAGTACGGCCAATACGGTGAACGTAGTCTTCGCAGTCATCAGGCAAGTCGTAGTTGAACACGTGGGTTACCTGCGGAATGTGCAGGCCGCGTGCCGCTACGTCAGTCGCAACCAGAATGTCCACGTTACCTTTGGTGAACTCTTCCAGGATTTTGACGCGTTTTTTCTGCGGTACATCGCCGGTCAGCAGACCTGCACGCAGATCGTCAGCCGCCAGATGGCCCCAGATGTCTTCACAACGGTGTTTGGTGTTGGCAAACACGATTGCGCGATCTGGCCACTCTTCCTCAATCAGGGTTTGCAGCAGACGCATTTTGTCGTTGTTCGACGGGTAGAAAAGTTCTTCTTTAATGCGGTGACCGGTTTTTTGATCCGGTTCCACTTCCACATGCTCAGGGTTGGTCATGTGTTCAAACGCCAGTTCCTGTACGCGGTATGACAGCGTCGCAGAGAACAGCATGTTCAGGCGCTCAGACGGCGCAGGCATGCGGCGGAACAGGAAGCGGATGTCTTTAATAAAGCCCAGATCGAACATACGGTCGGCTTCGTCCAGTACGACAGCCTGGATGCAACGCAGGTCAATAACGCGCTGTTTGTAGAAGTCGATAATACGGCCGCAGGTGCCAATCAGGATATCAACGCCGTTTTCCAGCACCTCTTTTTGCTTCTCGTACGCTTCGCCGCCGTAAGCCAGGCCTGCGGTCAAAGAGGTGGATGCCAAGAGCGGAGCAGCATCATTGTAGATCTGGATCGCAAGTTCGCGCGTTGGTGCCATAATGATGGCACGCGGACAGTTTTTCTTGCGGTCGGCAGGTGCCTCCGTTGTCAGCAAATGGTGGAAAGTCGCAGTCAGGAATGCCAGTGTTTTACCGGTACCCGTTTGGGCCTGTCCTGCAATGTCTCGGCCGGTGAGCAGGACCGGCAATGCCAAGGCTTGGATAGGGGTACAATTGTGAAACCCTTTCTCTTCCAAACCCTTGATAACATCGGCGTGAAGGCCGAAGTCGGCAAATTTCTGCTCTGTGAGATGCGTCATTTTCATCCGCATAGAATATCAGCTTAGGCTTGCAATACGATAGTGAATACATTCAAATAGTGCGATGATTTACTGGTTGGTCTTCCGCCAGTGACAAAAAACAATCATTGGAGTGAAAGATGAGCGACAAGATTTTGCAGCTGACTGACGACAGCTTCGAGGCAGATGTTATCAAGGCTGCAGGCCCTGTGCTGGTAGATTTCTGGGCAGAGTGGTGTGGTCCTTGTAAAATGATTGCCCCGATTCTTGACGAAATCGCTGAAGAATACGAAGGGAAAGTCACTATCGGTAAACTGAATATCGACCAAAACGCAGGCACACCACCTAAGTTCGGTATCCGTGGCATTCCAACCCTGCTGCTGTTTAAAGACGGCGGTGTAGCGGCAACCAAAGTTGGCGCACTGTCTAAGACTCAACTGAAAGAGTTTCTTGACGCCAACCTGTAATGCGAAAGAAGCCGTGTCTCTCCCCGGGACGCGGCTTTATTCTTTCCGTCAGCTAGACAGTTTCCCATTCTGGTGCTAACTTATTGCACGTTAATTGTACATTTCTGTTCATTTCTCGATCACACCCGTGATCTCTAAACTCAAACTAATTCAGACCTCAACTTTGACTGACAAGACACCTACCACTATGAATCTTACCGAACTGAAGAATCAGGCCGTTTCTGAGCTGGTTGCCTTAGGCGAAAGCATGGGCCTTGAGAACCTCGCCCGCCTTCGTAAACAAGACATCATCTTTGCAATCCTTAAGCAACACGCGAAAAGTGGCGAAGATATTTTTGGGAACGGCGTGCTGGAAATTCTTCAGGACGGTTTCGGCTTCCTGCGTAGCGCAGACAGTTCTTACCTTGCGGGCCCGGATGACATCTATGTCTCTCCAAGCCAAATCCGCCGTTTCAACCTGCGTACCGGTGACACCATTTCAGGCAAAATCCGTCCACCAAAAGACGGCGAGCGTTACTTCGCACTGCTGAAAGTGAACGAAGTTAACCACGACAAACCTGACAATGCCCGTAACAAGATCCTGTTCGAAAACTTAACGCCACTACACGCTAACGAGCGTATGGTGATGGAGCGTGGTAACGGTTCTACTGAAGACATCACTGCACGTGTACTGGATCTGGCATCGCCAATCGGTAAAGGTCAGCGTGGTTTGATTGTTGCTCCGCCAAAAGCGGGTAAAACCATGCTGCTGCAAAACATTGCACAGAGCATTGCTTACAACCACCCAGAGTGTGAGCTGATGGTGCTGCTGATCGACGAGCGTCCGGAAGAAGTGACCGAGATGCAGCGTCTGGTTAAAGGCGAAGTCGTTGCATCAACCTTTGACGAGCCAGCAAGCCGCCACGTTCAGGTTGCTGAAATGGTGATCGAGAAAGCGAAGCGTCTGGTTGAGCACAAAAAAGACGTGGTTATCCTGCTGGATTCCATCACCCGTCTGGCGCGTGCCTACAACACCGTGGTTCCAAGCTCAGGCAAAGTTCTGACCGGTGGTGTTGATGCCAACGCACTGCACCGTCCGAAGCGTTTCTTCGGTGCGGCACGTAACGTAGAGGAAGGCGGCAGCCTGACCATCATCGCAACAGCGCTGGTTGATACCGGTTCTAAGATGGATGAGGTTATCTACGAAGAATTTAAAGGTACAGGTAACATGGAACTGCACCTGTCCCGTAAGATTGCAGAGAAGCGTGTCTTCCCGGCCATTGACTTTACCCGTTCAGGTACCCGTCGCGAAGAACTGCTGACCAAGCCGGACGAACTGCAGAAGATGTGGATCCTACGCAAGATTGTTCACCCAATGGGCGAAATCGAAGGCATGGAATTCCTCATCGACAAGCTGGCAATGACCAAAACCAACGATGAGTTCTTCGAAGCGATGCGTCGCCAGAAGTCGTAAGACATCCGCTATACTGAAAAAGCACCGCCTACTGCGGTGCTTTTTTATAGGCTGACGAAAGGGTTGCTCTTTATTTACAATCTTATTAGTTGCCAAAAGTGATACGCAGCCTCAGAATTGAGGCAAATTCGCTACACGATCAGCCGCTGGATGGGCTGATGCAGGATTCCGGGATGAAACGTCAACTTGTTGCCATGTCATTGATGCTGAGCAGTCTGTTTTCAGGACTGGTTTCTGCCGTGACGCTTTCCCCTAATGATGTCGCCGCCCATATGGCTGACCCGGCCAATGTTGCCGTTATCCTCCATGCCAATTCCCTGTTTGAAGCAAATGAGTTCACTGAACTTGATGCTTATCTCGACACCCTGACGCCGCTGTTGAAAGAAGAAACCTTGACTGTACTGGCACGCAGCGCCCAAAACTTCAGCAATATGACGCCGGAGCGTGAAAAGTTTCTGGTGACCATCAGCCACCAACAACCAACGTATCTGGTGAAAAGCCAGGGCAACGGTTACTGGGTAACCATGCCTGCCTTCAACTATGCCGGTGAAGCCAAATGGGTGCTCAACCACTGGCAAATCAAACTGATGCAGGATGAGGTGAAACGCCTTCTCGGTTACAACCAGCTTTCTCTGTCCAAGTGGCTCTCATTTTCCGCCAGTGACTACACGCTGCGGCGTGAAGCTTTGGTGGCACTCATCCCGACCTTGCCGGAAAGTGATATCCAGAAACTCATCAAACTCTATCAGTCGGACAGCAACATGGTATGGAGTCCGGATAACGCATTGCTGGCGGCCCTTGCCAGTAAAAGCGGGGATGACGCGCTCTACCAACTGCTTTGGCTTCGCCGCACCGACAGTTACAGCCTGGCTGTCCTGCAAAAGCTTGAGACGCCGCCAGTGACTGCCAAGCACATTCAGCTGATGATCGCGGCGACTGTTAATCCCGTACTGGCTGACACGGCCATCCGGCAGCTTGCCGGCATCCATCCCTTGCCGCAGGATGCCAAGTCCTTTTTGCTCAAGCAGATCAGCGATCGCCGCCGGGGCAAAAAGGTCGTCGTGCTACTGGCAGACAACGGTCACAGTGACTGGCTACGCGAGCTGGAAAAAAGCACATCAGGTGTCACGCGCCGCAACATTGAAAACGGGTTGGAAGCCGCTCAGGGCTGATTGCCATTCTCCGCACTGGTCTGATACCGCCATCCCGTTATAATCAAACTCTCACACCTCAACCGGGAAGGTTATGAAATTTACAGACTTACGCGCCTTTATCGACCATCTGGAATCGGTCGGAGAGCTAAAGCGCATTTCCCATCCTGTGAATCCTGATCAGGAAATGACAGAAATTGCTGACCGTGTGCTGCGTGCCGGTGGGCCTGCCCTCTTGTTTGAAAACCCGGTGGGGTATGACATGCCGGTGCTGGCAAACCTGTTCGGCACCCCCAAGCGTGTTGCCATGGGGATGGGGCGCACAGAAGTGAAAGAGCTGCGCGAAGTCGGTAAGTTGCTGGCCTACCTCAAAGAGCCTGAGCCGCCGAAAGGTTTTAAAGACGCGCTGGAAAAACTGCCAGCACTGCGCCAGGTGCTGAACATGCCTGCCAAGCGTCTTCGCAAAGCGCCGTGCCAGGAAATCGTCTGGCAGGGCGATGAGGTGGACTTGGACAAGATCCCGGTGATGGGTTGCTGGCCAGGGGATGTGGCGCCGCTGCTTACCTGGGGGCTCACGATTACCCGTGGCCCAAACAAGAAGCGCCAGAACCTGGGCATTTACCGCCAGCAGAAAATTGGCAAGAACAAAGTCATCATGCGTTGGTTGGCTCACCGAGGCGGCGCGCTCGATTTGCGTGAGTGGATGGAAACCCATCCGGGCAAACCTTTTCCGGTTTCTGTTGCTTACGGTGCCGATCCAGCCACCATTCTCGGCGCGGTCACCCCGGTGCCGGACACGCTTTCTGAGTATGCCTTTGCGGGACTTCTTCGTGGCAGCAAAACCGAAGTAGTCAAAAGCCTGAGTAACGATCTGGATATACCGGCGAGCGCCGAAATCGTGATGGAAGGCTACATCGACCCGAACGAGTTTGCCGATGAAGGCCCTTACGGTGACCACACTGGCTACTACAACGAGGTTGAACGTCACCACGTGTTTACCGTGACTCACGTGACCATGCGCCAGAAACCGATTTATCACAGCACCTACACCGGCCGTCCACCGGATGAACCTGCGGTACTGGGGGTGGCACTGAACGAAGTTTTCGTGCCTATCCTGCAAAAGCAGTTCCCGGAAATTATCGATTTCTACCTGCCGCCGGAAGGCTGCTCTTACCGCGCCGCCGTCGTAACCATGAAGAAGCAATACCCAGGTCATGCCAAGCGCGTGATGATGGGCGTCTGGTCTTTCCTGCGCCAGTTTATGTACACCAAATACGTGATTGTCTGCGATGAAGACGTGGATGCCCGCGACTGGCACAGTGTGGTGCAGGCGATGACCACGCGCATGGATCCGGTGCGTGACACCCTGGTGATAGAACACACCCCGATTGACTCGCTCGACTTTGCCTCACCGGTGGTTGGGCTCGGCTCGAAAATGGGCTGGGATGTCACCAAAAAATGGGATGCAGAGCTTGCCGGTTATGCCAGTCTTCCTGCGCGTATTGCTGACGATGCCGACGTGCTAACGCGGGTCGCGGCGCTTAAATCTGCCCATCTGCAGCTGGTGGATATCTACCTGCCGCCGGAAGCCCATGCACACGGTATGGTGATGGCCACCATCAACAAGCAGGCGGTTGGAGATGGCCCGCGTACTATCGAAGCCATTTGGGCAGCACTGGGTGAAATCGCCGATGTGAAGTTCGTAATGGTGTTTGATGATGAAGACGTCAACATCCGAGACTGGAACGATGTAATTTGGGCAATAACCACCCGAATGGATCCGGCTCGTGATACCCTGTTGGACGCGAACGAAGCGGGGATTACACCGCAGGCGCTCAAGCCGGGGTCTAAAATGGGATTAGATGCCACCAACAAATGGCCGGGAGAAACGGCGCGTGAGTGGGGCACTCCGATCAGCAAAGATCCGCGAACAGTCGCGAATGTCGATGAAATGTGGGATAAACTGGGTCTCTAAAATATGTATGCGGTACACCTGATGCCCGCGGGAACACAATTTACGGTTTCCGCACACCAGACACTATTACAGGGCGCGCTCGACGCAGGGGTACCATTTCCTAACCGTTGCCAGATTGGGGCTTGTGCAAGCTGCCTGTGCCGGTTGATTGAAGGGGAGGTGCGTTATCACCTCGAACCGATGTTGACTGAGCAAGAAAAACAACAAGGCTGGATATTTGCCTGTCAGGCCATCCCATGCAGTGATCTGGTGGTTAGTTTTGAGGAAAGCGATGACTATTAATTGTGAAGTAACGTCAGTGTCGTCACTGACCAATAACACCTACCGAATTTTACTGAAGCCTGAACAGCCGGTGAGCTACAAGGCCGGTCAATACCTGTTGGCAGTGATGGGCGAGAAAGACAAGCGCCCGTTTTCTATCGCCAGCAGCCCGTGTCGTCAGAATGGCCATGAGCTGGAACTGCACATCGGCGCGGCAGAAGAAAATGCTTATGCCATGGACGTGGTAAAAGCGGCGCGGGAAACGCTGGAAAAAGGCGATAACTCCTTTGTGATTGATGCGCCACACGGCGAAGCCTGGCTGCGCGATGAGCGTCAGCGTCCACTGGTATTGATTGCCGGTGGCACCGGATTTTCCTATGTGCGCAGCATGCTCGATCACTGCCTGAGTCAGGGCTTTGATCAGCCTATTTTCCTGTATTGGGGCGGCCGTGACATCAGCCAGCTGTATGCCAATGAAGAGATGGAAGCGCTGGCGCTGAAAAACCATCAGTTGACTTACATTCCCGTAGTAGAAGCGCAACCGGAAGCTTGGAGCGGCAAAGTCGGCAACGTGCTGGAAGCGGTGATGGAAGATTTCATCTCCCTGTCTGCCTACGACGTTTACATCGCTGGCCGCTTTGAAATGGCGGGCGCAGCGCGCGAAAAATTCTGCAACGAACGCGGCGCAGAGCGCGACCACCTTTTTGCGGATGCCTTTGCATTCCTTTGATTTACGCGATAAGCCGTATAAATAAAAACACCGCCATCTGGCGGTGTTTTTGTTGGTGTCCTGTCAGGCTGTCGCCTCAATTTTCTTTTTCACCCAGGTTTCGTTGATCCAGAGCGATGCCAGAATCACTGCGCCGCCAATTGCCAGGGTGAAAAGATCAGCATCGCGGTTCCAAATCAGCACGTTGACGACAATACCTGCCGGTACCAGCACATTGTTCATTACCGCCAGTGCGCCGGCGTTGACCATCGTCGCCCCACGGTTCCAGAGGTAATAACCAAGGCCTGATGCAATGGTGCCAAGGTAAATCAGGATGCCCCACTGCAGGTTGGTGGTCGGCAGTTTTTCCGGGTTACCAAGCAGCAGGAAAGCCGGCAACGCCACACAAAGTGCACCGAGGTAGAACAGGCCGAAAATAGTGTGCTGAGGCACCTTCACCTCATAGCGCTCCATCACTACCTTGTAGCCAACCTGGCCGATGGCAAAGCAAAGGTTCGCGCCCTGAACAATCAAAAAGCCCAGCATAAAATTCGGGTTCACCGACGCAAATTTGATCACCACGGCGCCCAGCACGGCCAGTGCGGCAGTCATCAGGTACCAGGGAGAGAAGCGTCTGTGCAGCAGATCATAGGTCAGGGTGACATACACAGGTGTGAACACGGTAAACAGCAGAACTTCAGGCACTGAAAGGTAGAGGAAAGACTGGTAGTAGAAGCAGTACATCAGGCCAAGCTGGATACCGCCAATCGCCATCAGTTTCAGCATCAACGGCTTTGGCAGCCCTTTCAGGCGCAGGAATGGCAGGAAAACCAGAGCGGCAAGCGCAACACGGGTAACTACTGAGAACCAGGCATCCACCTGACCGGCCAGATACACCCCAATCAGACTGAATGAAAACGCCCACAGCAGGGTGACAAACGACAAATACCCCATTTTCTATCCCTAAAATCAATAAAATTGCCGCCAAGTTTAACCAAACTGGCGGCAAAGTGCAGGGTTCGTCTTGCTGGACGGAGGAGACGCGCGATCAGCTTGGCAATGGCACCATCAGCATATCGACCGGGGTTTTGTTGATAAGCTGCTTGGCCGAGGAGATTAAGGTACTCCAGAAATCCTGGTGGTGACCGCAAATCACCAGATCGATGCCAAAGTTGCTGATCGACTCTGTGATTTCCTCAGCCAGATCGCCACTCGCGACCAAAGTATGGGTGACCGGATACTCCGCTTTCCTCGCCAGCGCGTTCAGCTGCGCCTGTGATTCTTCGATGATGTGGTTGCGGGTTTCCACCAGATTCACGTCAATCAGGCCGGTATAGAGCTGGGCATAATTCACATCAATATGGATCAGCGAAAGCTTCGCCCCCAGCGGCGCGGCCAGTGCCGCCCCTTTTTTTACCAATACGTCGCTGTCTGACGATAAATCGACCGCGACCAGAACGTGTTTATAGCCCATGGCCAGCCTCCTCAATAACGCCCATTTTTCAGGGGAATAGCAAAGTTGTTACCGTCAAAACTACCATTGTAAGAACAGCAAGACTGTCGGCTGGATCCCACTGCCGCGCAGTGTTTGCTTCCTGGTGCATTCCGCTCTCATCCTGCGGTGAATGAGACAAAATTCGCTGCATGTTTCTTATAAAGATGAGTCAGTTACGACCAAAGTGCTAGGCAAATGCGGTGTTTGGAAAGGGAGATCGACTTGGCGTTTTCGGCATCAACTCTATACTTAAAAGTGAGCACTGTGTGTGAAGGCATAAATCAGGCCGTGAATTGTGTCATCCACACCGACGTTGTGCAGCCAATGACAACCCACTCAAAAATGAGAAAGTAAACCTTTTGGCACAAACCCGCAGTACCGCTTCGCGCTACGCTGAAAGCGAAAGCCCGGACAGGCGGGGCACAACAAGCCCGGTACGGAAATTACCGGCATGAAACATTTTGTAGGGGAAGACGGAAAAGCCCAGTTCTTCATTGAGTTAGACCCGGCAGGCAGTGCCCGCATAATGAAAGCGGATGCGCCTGTAAGGGTGCCCAAAGGGGTGAAAACAGCATGTTTCACCGAAAGGGCTCCCGGTAAGTAGCAATGGGAGATGAAACTATGAGCGGAGACGCCTTAATTATCGCGATTTTTTTCGTCACACTGGCCAACATCCTGCGCTATCTAAGTTCGTTGCGTGTGTTGCTGGTTATGATGCGGGACGCTAACCCGCTGCTGTACCAACAGGTCGCAAGGGGGAATAACTTCTTTGCGCCGCAGGGCGATATCAGTCGTCAGAAGCGCCTTTACCATTACATCCGCAGTCAGGAATATCTGCACCATCACGATGATGCCTTTATTGCCAAATGCAACAAGGTCCGCCACCTGTTCATTCTCTCGACCACACTGGTGCTTGCGCTGGTGCTATCACTCTTTTTTGTGGCATTTGCTGGCCTTTAAGCGCTGAAAACTCAATTCCCGGAAAACGCTGGCAGACGCCGGCGTTTTTTTTTACTACCCTGCCTTTCGTGTTGATCCTGATTGGGAAAGGGTGACCCGTGACTCAACAGCTTTCCCGATCATCCCCGACACCCCATCGCAATAACGCAGAAACATGTGGAGATAACCTTGGATAAATTTATTGCCTGGTGGCATAGCAGTGCCGAGGAGCTTAACTGGGACTGGATGGAGCACATTGCGCTGATGCTGGGCGCAGCCGCGCTAGCCTGGCTGGTGTGGAAAGTGGTATTCCGGCAGTTATTGGCAGTTTCAAAGAAAACCCGTACCCACTGGGACACCATTGTCCTGCATTCTATCAGCACCCCAATCAGCGTCTTTATCTGGTTGTGGCCAACCAGTTTTTCCATCGGTAGCCTGCTGGAACTGACCGCCAAGGTCGGCAGCGACTGGATGAATGCCTCACGGCGTATGCTGGTGATGGCGCTGGTACTTTGGGTGGTATTGCGGCTGGTCAACGCCGTGGAAGAGTACCTGTTGCAATCCGACAGCCGTGACCAGACAACAGTGTCGGCCATTGGCCATGTGATGCGCCTTTCGCTGGCCGTTATCGGTGTACTGACCCTTTTGCAGGAGTTTGGCATCAGCCTGACCGGTCTTTTGACCTTTGGTGGTGTCGGCGGCTTGATTGTTGGTCTGGCGGCTAAAGATTTGCTGTCGAATTTCTTCGGTGGCCTGATGATTTATTTCGACCGCCCGTTCAGCGTTGGTGACTGGATAAGCTCGCCGGACAGGAACATTGAAGGCACGGTCGAGCGTATCGGCATGCGCATGACCATGATCCGCACGTTTGAAAGCCGTCCGCTGTATGTGCCGAACTCGGTATTCAGCAGTATTGTGGTGCAAAACCCATCGCGGATGCAGCACCGCCGGATCCGGGAAACCATCGGTATCCGCTACAAGGATGCTGACAAGATGGCGGTGATTGTCGATGAAGTCAAAACCATGCTGCAGAACCATCCGGATATTGAACAAAACGCCACATTAATGGTGAATTTCGATGCTTTTGCCGGATCTTCACTGGAGTTTTTCATTTATACCTTCACCAAAACCGTCAACTGGGCGCGTTACCACGAAGTGAAGCAGGATGTGATGCTGAAAATCATCGAGATTGTTCAGCGAAACGGGGCTGACTTTGCCTTCCCAACCCGCACCATTGCTTTCGACCGTGATGATGCCGTTGAGGCAGCTATCCCGATTCAGCCAGAACTGGCAAGCGTGCCGGACAAAAACTAATCTGGATACAACCGATGCGGGCGGCTACAATGCCGCCCGTTTTTATACCTGTCCGAAAACGTCGGACGGGGTGACTGGTAGGTTGTAGAGATGAAGCAAGTAGACGTAGTGATCATTGGTGCAGGTGCAGCGGGTCTGATGTGTGCCGCCCAGGCGGGCAAGCGTGGACGCCGTGTGCTGGTGGTGGATAACGGCAAAAAGCCGGGACGTAAAATCCTGATCTCCGGTGGCGGCCGCTGCAATTTCACCAACTATGATGTTTCTGCAGCCAACTACGTTTGCCGCAACAAACACTTCCCGAAATCCGCACTGGCGCAATACAGCCAGTGGGATTTCTTCTCCCTGGTGAACGAATACGGCATCACCTGGGAAGAGCGCGAGCACGGCCAGCTGTTCTGTCTGGAATCAGCCAAAGACATCGTTGATATGCTGCTCAAAGAGTGCGACCTGCCGAATGTTGAACAGCGCTACCGCTGCGATGTCCACGATATCGAAAAGACAGAAGATGGCTTTACCCTGAAACTGGATACCGACACCGTCTCCTGCCAGTCACTGGTGGTGGCAACCGGTGGTCTTTCAATGCCAAAACTCGGTGCGACCCCATTCGGTTACCAGATTGCTGAGCAGTTTGGGTTAGCGCGTGTACCGACCACTGCAGGTCTGGTGCCATTCACCCTGCACGACAAAGACAAAGCGGCGCTGGCGGATCTGTCCGGCATCGCGATCCCTGTGACTATCACTACCGAAAGCGGCGTGATGTTTAAAGAAAACCTGCTGTTTACCCACCGCGGCCTGTCTGGCCCTGTGGTGTTGCAGGTCAGCTCTTACTGGACGCCGGGCGAGAAAGTGACCGTCGATCTGCTGCCAGACTTGGATGTGGTGGAGACGATCAACGCCATGCGCGACAAACATCCGGCGCAAAGCCTGAAAAACAGCCTGGCACGCCTGCTGCCAAAACGTCTGGTGGAAGCCATGATTGAACGCGGTGATATCGAAGATAAACCGCTGAAGCAGCTCAATCCGAAAGACATAACGGCACTGGCGGATTACCTGAATGGCTGGCAGATTGCGCCAAACGGCACCGAAGGTTACCGCACCGCTGAGGTGACGCTGGGCGGCGTAGATACCGACGAACTTTCCTCCAAAACCATGGAAACGAAGAAAGTACCGGGGCTCTATTTTGTCGGCGAAGTGATGGATGTGTCCGGCTGGTTGGGCGGCTACAACTTCCAGTGGGCATGGAGCTCAGGCTGGGTGGCTGGCCAGAACGTCTAAACTGTATCGATTACCTAATACAAAAAAATGCGCCCAACCGGGTAATGCCAGTCAGTTAAGCTGACTGGCTTTCTTTTTATTGGGGTATTTCTTTGCCTTAGGCTTCACGGCTCTCGGGTATATTCGATCTTCTCGCTTAATGGGCAACACATGATGTATCGCCTCC
>NZ_JAHUTS010000045.1:0-15693 GCF_019209835.1 Enterovibrio paralichthyis
ATTCGCGAGGGTAAGGGCTGTGGTCAATTGCAAAATAAAAGGCTCTAAGTATGGGGACTTAGAGCCTTTATAAGCCATCTGTTGGATCGTTCAACCGATCATTTATCTCTTAACTGATCGGCATTACGCTTCGGCGTCCTTTTTCATTTTTGGCATTTGGAAAATAAAAAACAAAATTAAGTGCAATAAGAATTATTATCATTTATATTGCGGTTACGTTTGTTGCTTTGTGAGAGTAAAGATGTACGTTTGTGTCTGTCACGCCGTTTCGGATAAAACTATCCGTAAGCTTGCTTATGAGCAGGGTGTTAGGGATATACGCGGAATTAAAAAACTAACGCCTTTGGGTTTGTCATGTGGGAAGTGTGTCCCGATGGCGAAGGCAATTTTGCAAGATGCAAACGCAAACCCGCTTTATAAAGAAGCGGGCTGACCGAGTAGCATTATTCTGACACGGCAGGGGGCGCTCTAACGTCTATAGTTGATAGACATTCAAAAGGAGCGCCGCCATGAAAGCCGATCCCATCATTATCCAACACCTCAACAAAATCCTCGCCAACGAACTGATTGCGATTAACCAGTATTTTTTGCACGCGCGAATGTACAAGGACTGGGGGCTCAAGGTTCTTGCGGACAAAGAGTATGAAGAATCTATTGATGAGATGAAGCACGCCGATCATCTGATTGAGCGTATTTTGTTTCTGGAAGGACTGCCGAATATGCAGCACCTGGGTAAACTGCGTATCGGCGAAGACACTCAGGAAATGCTGGAGTGCGACCTGGCTTTAGAGATGGATGCTATCCCTGATCTGCGTGATGCTATCCAATATGCAGAGAGCGTGAGGGACTATGTGTCACGGGATCTGTTTCAGGATATCCTTGAAGATGAAGAAGAGCACGTTGACTGGTTAGAGACTCAATTGGGATTAATTGATAAAGTTGGGATTCAGAATTACAACCAAGCGCAAATCATAGAGTGTGAGGATTGATGCGGGCTTGGATAGGCGAATTTACGGCTTTTGCGCCTTTTTCTGACTAATTTTTAAACACGGGTTGCAAAGCGAATTGTGATCTGTATAATGCCCCGCACTGCCTGAGACATTTGCTCTCATTGCTGCAGTTGTGAACCAATGAGCACAGGAGGAAGACCTGTCGTTGTAGGCTCTGCCTGACAAGGTCGGTAATGTATACTCCGCTTATGTTCGCAGTCATATAAAATGGCTGACAATGTATCAGATATTGATACTACGGTTTCACATAAATCAATCGGCATTCCCTTATTCTAATAAGGTTGAGTGGCGATATTGTTTGTGTAATTTTTTAATTTGGAGCTCTGTCTAATGCAGAACCAACGTATCCGTATCCGCCTGAAGGCTTTCGATCACCGTTTGATCGACCAGTCTACTGCGGAAATCGTTGAAACCGCTAAGCGCACTGGTGCGCAGGTACGTGGTCCAATCCCACTGCCAACTCGTAAAGAGCGCTTCACCGTTCTTATCTCTCCGCACGTAAACAAAGATGCACGTGACCAGTACGAAATCCGTACTCACAAGCGTCTGATCGACATCGTTGAGCCAACAGACAAAACTGTTGACGCTCTGATGCGTCTTGACCTTGCTGCGGGCGTTGATGTTCAAATCAGCCTGGGTTAAGAGGGGAGTTTAAAATGATTGGTCTAGTCGGTCGTAAAGTGGGCATGACTCGCATCTTCACTGAAGAAGGCGTTTCTATCCCTGTAACCGTTGTAGAAGTAGAAACTAACCGTGTAACTCAGGTACGTACTCCTGAAGTTGATGGTTACTCTGCTATCCAAGTTACTTCAGGTGTGAAGAAAGCAAGCCGCGTAACTAAGCCAGAAGCTGGTCACTTTGCGAAAGCAGGTGTTGAAGCTGGCCGTGGTCTGTGGGAATTCCGTCTGGAGAGCGGCGAAGAGTTCGAAGTTGGCGCTGAGCTGAACGTAGATCTGTTCGCAGAAATCAAAAAAGTAGACGTTACTGGCACATCTAAAGGTAAGGGCTTCCAAGGCGCTGTTAAGCGTTGGAATTTCCGTACTCAAGATATGACCCACGGTAACTCTTTGTCTCACCGTGCTCCTGGTTCAATTGGCCAATGTCAAACTCCAGGTCGCGTATTCAAAGGCAAGAAAATGGCAGGTCACATGGGTGCTGAGCAGGTAACTACTCAAAACCTAGAGATCGTACGTGTTGATGCTGAGCGCAAACTGCTTCTTATTAAAGGTGCAGTACCAGGCGCGACTGGCAGCAACGTGATCGTTAAACCAGCCGTTAAAGCGTAACGTCGAGGAGATAGTAATGGAATTGGTAGTAAAAGGCGCTGATGCGCTGACTGTTTCCGAAACTACCTTCGGGCGTGAGTTCAACGAAGCTCTGGTTCACCAAGTAGTTGTTGCATACGCAGCTGGTGCCCGTCAAGGTACTCGTGCGCAGAAGACTCGTTCAGACGTATCAGGTGGCGGTGCTAAGCCATGGCGTCAGAAGGGTACTGGTCGCGCCCGTGCAGGTACAATCCGTAGCCCACTGTGGCGTTCAGGCGGTGTAACTTTCGCAGCTCGTCCTCAGGACCACAGCCAGAAAGTTAACAAGAAAATGTACCGTGGTGCTCTGAAGAGCATCCTGTCTGAGCTGGTTCGTCAAGAGCGTCTGATCGTTGTTGATAACTTCTCAGTAGAAGCACCAAAAACTAAAGAGCTGATCGCTAAGCTGAATGAGCTTGAGCTGACAGAAGCTCTGATCGTAACTGCAGAAGTTGATGAGAACCTGTTCCTGGCAGCGCGCAACCTGTACAAGGTTGACGTTCGCGACGCAGCAGGCATCGACCCAGTTAGCCTGATCGCTTTCGACAAAGTAGTTATGACTGCAGCTGCAGTTAAGCAAGTTGAGGAGATGCTGGGATGATCACTGAAGAGCGTATCCTGAAAGTTCTACGTGCTCCGCACATCTCTGAAAAAGCAACCATGGCTGCTGAAAACGGTAACACTATCGTTTTCAAAGTAGCGATGAACGCGACTAAGAAAGAGATCAAGGCAGCAGTTGAGAAACTGTTCGAAGTTGAAGTGAAGTCTGTAAATACCCTGATCATGAAGGGTAAGACCAAACGTCAAGGTATGCGCCAAGGCCGTCGTTCAGACGTGAAAAAAGCGTACGTTATCTTGAAAGAAGGTCAAGACATCGACTTCGCTGGCGGCGCTGAGTAAGACGGAGGAGTAACAGAAAATGGCAATTGTTAAATGTAAGCCTACTTCACCGGGTCGTCGTCACGTTGTTAAAGTTGTTAACGCTGACCTGTACAAAGGTAAGCCTTACGCACCACTGCTGGAAAAAAACCAGAAGTCTGGTGGTCGTAACAACAACGGTCGTATCACAGTACGTCACATCGGTGGTGGTCATAAGCAACACTACCGTCTGGTTGACTTCAAACGTACTAAAGACGGCATCCCAGCGAAAGTTGAGCGTCTGGAATACGATCCAAACCGTAGCGCGAACATCGCACTGGTTCTGTACGCAGACGGTGAGCGTCGTTACATCATTGCACCTAAAGGCCTGAAAGCTGGCGACCAGATCCAATCTGGCGCAGATGCTGCGATCAAAGTAGGTAACACCCTACCAATGCGCAACATCCCAGTAGGTTCTACAGTTCACAACGTTGAACTGAAGCCTGGCAAAGGTGCACAGCTGGCTCGTTCAGCTGGTGCATACGCACAAATCGTAGCTCGCGATGGCGCATACGTAACTATTCGTCTGCGTTCTGGTGAGATGCGTAAAGTTCTTTCTGAAGGTCGTGCGACCATCGGTGAAGTTGGTAACGCAGAACACATGCTGCGTGAACTGGGTAAAGCAGGTGCTACTCGCTGGAAGGGCGTTCGTCCAACAGTACGTGGTGTTGCAATGAACCCAGTAGACCACCCACACGGTGGTGGTGAAGGTCGTACTTCGGGCGGTCGTCACCCAGTATCTCCTTGGGGTATGCCAACTAAAGGCTTCAAGACCCGTAAGAACAAACGTACCGACAAGTACATCGTACGTCGTCGTAACAAGTAATTTATATCAGAGGATAAGCCATGCCACGTTCTCTCAAGAAAGGTCCTTTTATTGACCTGCACTTGCTGAAGAAGGTAGAGAAAGCGGTGGAAAGCGGTGACAAGAAGCCTGTTAAGACTTGGTCCCGTCGTTCAATGATCATCCCTCAGATGATCGGTTTGACCATCGCTGTCCATAATGGTCGTCAGCACGTACCTGTTTTCATCACTGATGAGATGATCGGTCACAAGCTGGGCGAATTTGCACCAACACGTACTTATCGCGGCCACGCTGCAGATAAGAAAGCTAAGAAGCGTTAAGGAGTTAAGATATGGAAGCTATTGCTAAACATCGCTTTGCTCGTATTTCGCCTCAGAAAGCACGTTTGGTAGCAGACCAAGTGCGCGGTAAAAACGTTGCACAAGCAATCGAGATCCTGACTTTCAGCGACAAAAAAGCTGCAGATCTGATCAAGAAAGTGCTGGAGTCTGCAATTGCAAACGCTGAGCATAACGAAGGCGCAGACATCGATGAGCTGTCTGTAGCGAAAATCTTCGTTGACGAAGGCCCAGTCATGAAGCGCATCATGCCTCGTGCAAAAGGCCGTGCCGATCGCATCTTGAAGCGTTCTAGCCACATCACTGTTGTTGTAGCAGACCGCTAAGAGACGAGGAGAGAAAGCAATGGGTCAAAAAGTACATCCTAATGGTATTCGTCTTGGCATCTGTAAGCCTTGGAATTCCACTTGGTTTGCTAACAGCCAAGATTTCGCTGACAACCTAGACGGCGACTTCAAGGTACGTCAGTTCCTGACAAAAGAACTGTCTAAAGCGTCTGTTTCTCGTATCGTTATCGAGCGTCCAGCGAAGAGCATCCGTGTGACTATTCACACTGCTCGCCCAGGCGTTGTTATCGGTAAGAAAGGCGAAGACGTAGAAAAACTGCGCGCTCGCGTTGCTCAAATCGCTGGTGTTCCAGCGCAAATCAACATCTCAGAAGTACGCAAGCCTGAGCTTGACGCACAACTGGTTGGTGACAGCATCGCGTCTCAGCTAGAGCGTCGTGTTATGTTCCGTCGCGCTATGAAGCGTGCGGTACAAAACGCAATGCGTCTGGGTGCCAAGGGTATCAAAGTGGAAGTAAGCGGCCGTCTTGGCGGTGCTGAAATCGCTCGTACCGAGTGGTACCGTGAAGGCCGTGTGCCACTGCACACTCTTCGTGCTGACATTGATTACGCAACTTCTTCGGCTCACACCACTTACGGTGTAATTGGTATTAAAGTTTGGATCTTCAAAGGTGAAGTTCTGGGCGGCATGCCAGTAGCAGAGCCACAGGCTGACAAGCCTAAGAAGCAGCGTAAAGGCCGTAAGTAAGGAGTCTATCGATGCTTCAACCAAAACGTACTAAGTTCCGCAAGACTTTTAAAGGTCGTAACCGCGGTCTTGCTGCCGGTACTGACGTAAGCTTCGGTACCTTCGGCCTGAAAGCTGTAGGTCGTGGTCGTATCACTGCACGTCAGATCGAAGCTGCACGTCGTGCTATGACTCGTCACATCAAGCGTCAGGGTCAAATCTGGATCCGTGTATTCCCAGACAAGCCAATCACTACCAAGCCACTGGAAGTTCGTCAGGGTAAAGGTAAGGGTTCTGTGAGCTACTGGGTTGCACAAATCCAACCAGGTAAAGTCCTGTACGAAATGGATGGTGTTTCTGAAACCCTAGCTCGTGAAGCATTTGATCTTGCTGCACGTAAGCTACCAATCAAAACCACTTTCGTAACTAAGGCGGTGATGTGATGAAAGCACAAGAACTTCGCGAAAAGAGCGTTGAGCAGCTGAACGAAGAACTGCTGGGTCTGCTGCGTGAGCAATTCAACCTGCGCATGCAAGCGGCAACTGGTCAACTTCAGCAAACTCACACTCTGAAGAACGTTCGTCGCGATATCGCACGTGTTAAAACCGTTCTGAACCAGAAGGGCAACGCATAATGAGCGACAAAATCCGTACTCAACAAGGTCGTGTAGTTAGCGACAAGATGGATAAATCTATCGTTGTTGCGATTGAGCGTTTTGTAAAACACCCAATCTACGGTAAGTTTGTTCGTCAAACTACTAAACTGCACGTTCACGATGAAAACAACGAGTGCGCCCAAGGCGACAAAGTTGAGATCCGTGAGTGTCGTCCACTGTCTAAGAAAAAATCTTGGACTCTGGTACGCGTAGTTGAGAAAGCACGCCTGTAAGGCAAGCTTTCCAGCGGTAAAATCAAAACGGCTCCTGAATTTGGGGCCGTTTATTTTTTATCTACCCATATTAAAAAAATAGTGTTATTATTCGCCGCCCTTGTAATGAGGCAGCCCGACCCGTGATGGGTCTAGATGTAATAACAGCGGAGCACTAACCATGATCCAAATGCAAAGTATGCTGGATGCAGCCGATAACTCCGGCGCTCGTAGCGTAATGTGTATTAAGGTGCTGGGTGGTTCACACCGTCGCTACGCCCATATCGGCGACGTCATCAAAGTTACCGTTAAAGATGCAATTCCACGCGGTAAAGTTAAAAAAGGTGATGTTCTGAAGGCGGTTGTAGTTCGCACCCGTAAAGGCGTTCGTCGTCCAGACGGCTCTGTCATTCGCTTCGACCGTAATGCTTGCGTACTGTTGAACAACACTACTGAGCAACCAATCGGTACTCGTATCTTTGGCCCTGTGACACGTGAGCTTCGTGGCGATAAGTTCATGAAGATTGTGTCTCTGGCGCCAGAAGTTCTGTAAGGAGCGGTTAAAATGGCAGCTAAAATCCGTCGTAACGACGAAGTTATCGTTCTTGCCGGTAAAGATAAAGGCAAGAAAGGTAAAGTAACTAAGGTTCTGACCACTGGTAAAGTTATCGTTGAAGGTATCAACCTGGTTAAGAAACACCAGAAGCCTGTTCCGGCTCTGGGCATCCAAGGCGGCATCGTAGAAAAAGAAGCTGCAGTGGACGTTTCTAACGTTGCTATCTACAACGCGGCAACTGGTAAAGCAGACCGTGTAGGCTTCCGATTCGAAGACGGCAAAAAAGTTCGTTTCTTCAAATCGAATGGCGAAATTATTTAAGTAATTCTGGAGTAGTACACTATGGCGAAACTGCATGATTACTACAAAGAGACTGTTGTAAAAGAACTGACTGAAAAGTTCGAATACAAGAGTATCATGCAAGTCCCAAGGATCGAAAAGATCACCCTGAACATGGGTGTGGGCGAAGCAATCAACGACAAAAAACTGCTGGAGAACGCGGCATCTGATCTGACTGCAATTTCAGGTCAAAAACCGCTGATCACTAAAGCACGTAAATCAGTTGCTGGCTTCAAGATCCGTGAGGGCTACCCAATTGGCTGTAAAGTAACCCTGCGTGGCGAGCGTATGTGGGAATTCCTGGAGCGTTTGATTTCTATCGCTCTTCCACGTGTGCGTGACTTCCGTGGCGTTAACTCGAAATCATTCGACGGTCGCGGTAACTACAGCATGGGCGTTCGTGAGCAAATCATCTTCCCAGAGATCGACTACGACAAAGTAGATCGTATCCGTGGTCTTGATATTACTATCACGACCTCTGCGGCGACTGATGAGGAAGGTCAAGCTCTGCTGGCTGCCTTTAACTTCCCATTCCGTAAGTAAGGTGAAGGGTTACTGTAATGGCTAAGCAATCAATGAAAGCGCGCGAAGTTAAACGCGCGAAGCTGGTAGCAAAGTTCGCTGAAAAGCGCGCTGCTCTTAAAGCTATCATCAAAAACGTGAACGCGTCTGAAGAAGAGCGTTGGGATGCAGTCCTGAAGCTTCAAACTCTACCGCGTGATTCTGCTAAGTCTCGTCAGCGTAACCGCTGTAACCAGACTGGTCGTCCACATGGCTACCTGCGTAAATTCGGCCTGAGCCGAATCAAGGTTCGTGAAGCTTGCATGAAAGGCGAGATTCCGGGTCTGCGTAAGGCAAGCTGGTAATTGAATCACGGGAGTAAAGACTTATGAGCATGCAAGATCCGATTTCGGATATGCTGACCCGCATCCGCAACGGTCAGGCAGCAACCAAAGTTGCTGTTAAGATGCCTTCGTCAAAGCTGAAAGTGGCAATTGCTGAGCTGCTGAAAGCTGAAGGTTATGTGGCTGACTACGCTGTTTCTGGCGACGTTAAGCCTGAGCTGGAAGTTACTCTGAAGTACTTCGAAGCCAAACCAGTTATCGAGCAAATCCAACGTGTTAGCCGTCCAGGCCTGCGCATCTATAAGAAAAAAGATGAGCTGCCTTCTGTGATGGGTGGACTGGGTATTGCTGTAGTATCAACTTCTAAAGGTTTGATGACCGACCGTGCAGCTCGCAAAGCGGGTCTGGGCGGCGAGATCATCTGCTACGTAGCATAAGGAGTAGGATATGTCTCGTGTTGCAAAAGCACCCGTAGTTATTCCTGCCGGCGTAGAGGTGAAACTTAACGGTCAGGAAATCACTGTTAAGGGTAGCAAGGGTGAACTGACCCGCGTTATCAACGACGCAGTGGTAGTAAGCCAAGAAGACAACGCTATCGTGTTTGCACCACGTGAAGGTATTGTGAAAGCTAACGCTCAAGCAGGTACCGCACGTGCACTGGTAAACAACATGGTTGTTGGTGTTACTGAAGGCTATACCAAGAAACTGATCCTGAAAGGTGTTGGTTACCGTGCTTCTATGAAGGGTAATGCAGTAGCTCTGACTCTGGGCTTCTCACACCCTGTTGAGCATGAACTGCCTGCAGGTATCAAAGCAGAATGCCCAAGCCAAACTGAGATTGTTCTGACTGGTACAGACAAACAATTGATTGGTCAAGTAGCTGCTGACATCCGCGCATACCGTCAGCCAGAGCCTTACAAAGGCAAAGGCATTCGTTACTCTGACGAAGTTGTGCGTTCTAAAGAAGCTAAGAAGAAGTAAGGTAACACTATGGATAAGAAAATTGCTCGTATCCGTCGTGCGACCCGAGCACGTCGCAAGATTGCAGAACTGGGTGCGACTCGCCTGGTGGTACACCGTACTCCACGTCACGTGTACGCACAGGTTATCGCAGCTAACGGCTCCGAAGTAATCGCAGCTGCTTCTACCGTAGAAAAAGCGATCCGTGAGCAAGTGAAGAGCACCGGTAACAAAGAAGCCGCTGCAGCAGTAGGTAAAGCTGTTGCTCAGCGCGCGATGGAAAAAGGCATCGAAACTGTTGCTTTTGACCGTTCCGGTTTCCAATACCACGGCCGCGTGGCTGCACTGGCAGATGCTGCCCGTGAAGCTGGTCTGAAATTCTAAGGTAGGCGGAAAGATGGCTAACGATAAACAACAAAGTGATTTGCATGAGAAGCTGATTGCTGTTAACCGTGTATCTAAGACGGTTAAAGGTGGTCGCATCTTCAGCTTCACCGCTCTGACTGTAGTTGGTGATGGCAATGGTCGCGTAGGTTTCGGTTACGGTAAAGCCCGTGAAGTACCTGCAGCTATCCAAAAATCAATGGAAAAAGCGCGTCGTAACATGACTACTATCGCGCTGAACGACGGTACTCTGCACCACGCTGTTAAAGGTCGCCACACTGGTTCTAAAGTGTACATGCAACCTGCTTCAGAAGGTACAGGTATCATCGCAGGTGGTGCGATGCGTGCAGTTCTGGAAGTTGCGGGTGTTCGCAACGTTCTGGCAAAAGCATATGGTTCTACCAACCCAATCAACATCGTTCGTGCAACGATCGATGGCCTGGGTGGTATGAAGTCTCCAGAAATGGTTGCTGCTAAGCGCGGTCTGCCAGTAAACGAAATTCTGGGGTAATCGACATGGCTAAAACAATCAAAGTAACTCAGACTCGTAGCTCAATCGGTCGTTTGCCGAAACACAAAGCTACCCTGCGTGGCTTGGGCCTACGTCGCATCAACCACACTGTTGAACTTGAAGACACTGCTTGCGTACGCGGCATGATCAATCAAGTTTACTACATGGTTAAAGTGGAGGAGTAATCACAATGCGTCTGAATACTCTATCTCCGGCTGCGGGTTCAAAGCCTTCTAAGAAGCGCGTTGGCCGTGGTATCGGTTCAGGCCTGGGCAAAACTGGTGGCCGTGGTCACAAAGGTCAGAAATCACGTTCAGGTGGTTCTGTACGCCCAGGTTTCGAAGGCGGTCAAATGCCTTTGAAACAGCGTCTGCCAAAATTTGGTTTTACTTCTCGCAAGAGCCTGACTGCAGCTGAAGTTCGCCTGAGCGAACTGGCTAAAGTTGAAGGTGACGTAGTAAGCCTGGAGACTCTGAAAGCTGCAAACATCATCACTAAAGACATCCGTACGGCGAAAATCGTACTGTCTGGTGAGATTGCACGTTCAGTGACTGTGAAAGGTCTGCGCGTTACTAAAGGCGCTCAAGCTGCAATCGAAGCTGCTGGCGGTAAAATCGAGGAATAATTAGCTCGAGGACGAGGTACAGATGGCAAAACAACCAGGACAAAATTTTAGTAGTGCAAAAGGTGGACTTGCGGAATTGAAAAGCCGTCTACTCTTTGTGGTAGGTGCGTTGCTCGTATTCCGTGCCGGTTCTTTTGTGCCAATTCCTGGTATTGACGCTGCTGTACTTGCCGATCTGTTCGAACAGCAACAAGGTACCATCATTGAACTGTTTAACATGTTCTCTGGTGGTGCTCTTGAGCGTGCCTCTATCCTGGCGTTGGGCATCATGCCGTATATTTCGGCATCGATTATAGTTCAGCTGCTTACGGTAGTTCACCCAGCCTTGGCTGAGTTGAAAAAAGAGGGGGAGTCTGGCCGTCGTAAGATTAGTCAGTACACCCGCTACGGTACGCTGGTATTGGCAACGTTTCAGGCGATTGGTATCGCCACGGGCTTGCCAAGTATGATTCCAGGGCTCGTGGTTAACCCGGGCTTTGGTTTCTACTTTACCGCTGTCGTGAGCTTGGTCACCGGCACCATGTTCTTGATGTGGTTAGGTGAGCAGATCACAGAGCGTGGTATCGGTAACGGTATATCCCTGATTATTTTCGCGGGTATCGTTGCAGGGCTACCATCCGCTATCGGACAAACAGCCGAGCAAGCGCGTCAAGGTGAATTGCACGTGCTTCTTCTTCTGTTGATTGCGGTAATTGCATTCGCAGTAATTGCGTTCGTAGTGTTTGTAGAGCGTGGTCAGCGTCGTATCGTCGTTAACTATGCAAAGCGTCAACAAGGCCGTCGTGTCTTCGCAGCGCAAAGCACTCACTTGCCACTGAAATTAAACATGGCAGGCGTGATTCCAGCGATTTTTGCATCAAGTATTATCCTGTTTCCAGGCACTTTGGCCCAATGGTTTGGTCAGAGTGAACAGCTAGGCTGGCTATCTGATGTGTCTTTGGCACTCAGCCCAGGTCAACCTCTGTATGTAATCCTTTATGCTGCAGCGATTATCTTCTTCTGTTTCTTCTACACGGCGTTGGTTTTCAACCCGCGTGAGACAGCGGACAATCTGAAGAAGTCTGGTGCATTCGTACCTGGTATTCGCCCGGGCGAGCAGACTGCGAAGTACATAGATAAAGTAATGACTCGACTTACCCTCGCGGGTGCGTTGTATATCACCTTTATCTGTCTGATCCCCGAGTTCATGATGATTGCTTGGAACGTACGCTTCTATTTTGGCGGAACTTCCCTACTTATCGTAGTTGTAGTAATCATGGACTTTATGGCTCAAGTTCAGACACATCTGATGTCTCAACAATATGAGTCCGTGTTGAAGAAAGCCAATCTGAAAGGCTACGGCCGTTAACAGATTGACATTTACGGAGTTTAGCAATGAAAGTTCGTGCTTCCGTTAAGAAAATCTGCCGTAACTGTAAAGTTATCAAGCGTAACGGTGTTGTTCGCGTGATTTGCAGTGAGCCAAAGCACAAGCAGCGCCAAGGCTAATAGCAGAATATTTTTCTTGCAAAATTTAGGCAGGCTGGCTACATTAGCCAGCCCACCTTTTGTGTGTGCAAAAGAAGTGGTATAGCCGCTGCGTATCCTAGACGGGCTCTGCAGCGGTTCTTCTTGATAAAGTACTAGGAGTGAATAGTGGCCCGTATTGCAGGCATTAACATTCCTGATCAAAAGCATGCCGTAATCGCACTGACTGCGATCTACGGTATCGGTAAGACCCGTTCAAAAGCTATCCTGGCTGAGACTGGTATTGCTGAAAGCACTAAGATCAGTGAACTAACTGAAGAGCAGATCGATCTACTGCGTGATGGCGTTGCCAAGTACACCGTAGAAGGTGATCTACGTCGTGAAGTTTCCATGAACATCAAGCGTCTGATGGACCTTGGTTGTTACCGCGGTCTGCGTCATCGTCGCAGCTTGCCACTACGTGGCCAGCGCACGAAGACCAATGCTCGTACCCGTAAGGGTCCGCGCAAGCCGATCAAGAAATAATCGGGGTAGGTTAATACTATGGCTAAACAACCAAATCGCGCACGTAAACGCGTACGCAAGCAAGTTGCTGATGGCGTCGCGCATATCCATGCGTCTTTCAACAACACAATCGTAACCATTACCGACCGTCAAGGTAACGCTCTTGCATGGGCAACTGCAGGTGGTTCTGGTTTCCGTGGTTCTCGTAAATCAACTCCGTTCGCTGCACAGGTTGCTGCTGAGCGTTGTGGTGAGATGGCTAAAGAATATGGCCTGAAGAACCTGGAAGTTATGGTTAAGGGCCCAGGTCCAGGCCGCGAATCTACTATTCGCGCTCTGAACGCGGCTGGTTTCCGTATCACTAACATTGTTGATGCGACTCCAATCCCACATAACGGTTGTCGTCCACCTAAGAAACGTCGCGTATAACGCTGTTTCTTAGAATTCTGGAGAAAGATCATGGCAAGATATTTGGGTCCTAAGCTGAAGCTTAGCCGTCGCGAAGGTACTGACTTGTTCCTGAAGTCAGGCGTACGCGCGATTGATACCAAGTGTAAAATTGATAACGCCCCAGGCGTACACGGCGCACGTCGCGGCCGTCTGTCTGACTATGGCGTTCAGCTTCGTGAGAAGCAAAAAGTTCGTCGTATGTACGGCGTACTGGAAAAACAATTCCGTAACTACTATAAAGATGCTGCACGCCTGAAAGGCAACACAGGTGAAAACCTGCTGCAACTTCTTGAAGGTCGTCTGGACAACGTAGTTTACCGCATGGGCTTCGGTGCAACTCGCGCAGAAGCACGTCAGCTGGTAAGCCACAAAGCGATCCTGGTTAACGGCAAAGTGGTTAACGTTCCTTCTTTCAACGTAACTGCAAACGACGTAGTTAGCGTTCGTGAGAAAGCTAAGAACCAAGCACGCATCAAAGCAGCACTTGAAATCGCTGCTCAGCGCGAGCTGCCAACTTGGATCGAAGTAGACAGCAACAAAATGGAAGGCACTTTCAAGCGTCTGCCAGAGCGTTCAGATTTGTCTGCTGACATCAACGAACACCTGATCGTCGAGCTTTACTCTAAGTAAGGCTAAACTAAAGAGAGGACACAATGCAGGGTTCTGTAACAGAATTTCTTAAGCCGCGTCTGGTTGACATCGAACAAGTTAGCTCGACGCACGCAAAAGTAACTCTTGAGCCGCTAGAGCGTGGCTTTGGTCACACCCTAGGTAATGCTCTACGTCGCATCCTACTGTCGTCTATGCCTGGTTGCGCAGTGACTGAAGTAGAGATTGATGGCGTGTTGCACGAGTACAGCACCAAAGAGGGCGTACAGGAAGACATCCTGGAAATCCTACTTAACCTTAAAGGCCTTGCCGTTAAGGTAGAGGGTAAAGATGAAGTTATCCTTACTCTGAATAAGTCTGGTGCAGGCCCTGTTGTTGCAGGCGACATCACCCACGACGGTGGTGTTGAGATTGCGAACCCAGAACACGTAATCTGCCATCTGACAGATTCAAATGCTGAAATCAGCATGCGAATCAAGGTAGAACGTGGTCGCGGCTACGTACCAGCGTCAGCGCGTATTCACACTGAAGAAGACGAGCGTCCAATCGGCCGTCTGCTTGTAGATGCAACGTTCAGCCCAGTAGACCGTATTGCTTACAATGTTGAAGCAGCACGTGTTGAACAGCGTACCGACCTCGACAAGCTGGTTATCGATATGGAAACCAACGGTACGCTTGATCCTGAGGAAGCGATCCGTCGCGCAGCAACTATTCTTGCTGAGCAACTGGATGCATTCGTAGATCTGCGTGATGTACGAGTTCCTGAAGAGAAAGAAGAGAAGCCAGAGTTCGATCCGATCCTACTGCGTCCTGTAGACGATCTTGAACTAACTGTTCGCTCTGCTAACTGTTTGAAAGCAGAAGCGATCCACTACATCGGTGATCTGGTACAGCGTACTGAGGTTGAGCTTCTTAAGACGCCTAACCTTGGTAAGAAGTCTTTGACTGAAATTAAAGACGTGCTGGCTTCACGTGGTCTGTCTCTGGGTATGCGCCTGGAAAACTGGCCGCCAGCATCAATCGCTGAAGATTAATCAGATTCTGATTACTTAGTTAGAAGGATTAGGTCATGCGCCATCGTAAGAGTGGTCGTCAACTCAATCGCAACAGCAGTCATCGTAAAGCGATGTTCAGCAACATGGCTAGCTCTCTGGTAACTCACGAAGTTATCAAAACTACTCTGCCTAAGGCAAAAGAGCTGCGTCGCGTAATTGAGCCATTGATTACCCTAGCAAAGAACGACAGTGTTGCTAACCGTCGTCTTGCATTCGCTCGCACTCGTAACGACGAAGTTGTAGCGAAGCTGTTCAACGAACTGGGTCCACGTTTTGCCTCTCGTGCAGGCGGTTACACTCGCATTCTGAAATGCGGTGTACGTGCCGGCGACAAAGCCCCTATGGCTTACATCGAGTTGGTAGATCGTCCAGAGACAGCTGCAGAAGAAGCAGCTGAGTAATCTCGGTCGGTTCGAATAAGAAGCCAGGCTTTTAGCCTGGCTTTTTATTTATCTGCTTTTTGTTCATCATTAACTCTAAACCTGTGTTTTGGAAGATATGCTTGACTGCATAAGGCGACGCCTCAGGATTTTCTACTTCTACTTCTACTTCTACTTCTACTTCTACTTCTACTTCTACTTCTACTTCTACTTCTACTTCTACTTCTACTTCTACTTCTACTTCTACTTCTACTTCACTCAACTAAAATCTCTATCTCTATCTCTATCTCTATCTCTATCTCTATCTCTATCTCTATCTCTATCTCTATCTCTATCTCTATCTTTCTACAGTCAGCTGAGATATCACTTCATTGTGGAGGTTTCGTAGTACCAAAAACATTTGGAGTAGGAGAGGGGAACTGGTCACAAGAGTACTTAGAGGGCAGTTATGCACAGTCATTTGTGTGCTTCGTGTGGGTAAAATGTGCAGAAATAAGGCTTTCGGGTGAAGAGTGACCAAATGAGCCGATTTATACAAAAAACTTAAAAAAGACCTTGCCAAGATTTTGAACCTCCCTATAATGCCGCTCACCGACACGGAGAGCGGCTTCCTCTGCGGAAACAGTCACTGAATCGGTACGGCGAAAAGCCTCAAAATTGATTCGAAATAAACGCTTGACGCGCTGTTTCGAATCAGTAAAATGGCCGCCCGCTTCAACGGAAAAATGTCCGCTTGAGGCAAGTCAACAAGA
>NZ_JAHUTS010000046.1:0-13518 GCF_019209835.1 Enterovibrio paralichthyis
TCGCGAGGGTAAGGGCTGTGGTCAATTGCAAAATAAAAGGCTCTAAGTATGGGGACTTAGAGCCTTTATAAGCCATCTGTTGGATCGTTCAACCGATCATTTATCTCTTAACTGATCGGCATTAGCCCAACCGGGCGCATTTTACTTAGGGGGATAGGGTTACCTTTCTTGGTGCAAATCAGAAGAAATCGCGGTACAGCATGTAAAGGTGCGCTGCACTCCAGGAGAAGTTGGACGCGCCCTGAACCGCGCCGGTTTCCGGGTTGTAGTTCTCTCGAATCGCACCGTCTGCCGTCATGCCTTCGGCGTTTTCAAACAGCTGGTGCGCCATTTGTACCGCCTCAGTGCCGTAACCGTAATCTTCCATCGCTTTCACGCCAAAGTAGAACTGATCCAGCCACACACGGCCGCGCCAGTAGATATCTTTGCCGTAGGCAGGGTTGGTCTGGCTAGCGGTTGGCAGCGAGATACCCAGGCCAGAGAAAGCATCTGACGTAGCAAACTCATCCGGATTGGTCATGGTGGCAATAACCTTGTCTGCCAACTCTTGGGTTGCTGCGCCGTTGAACAACGGGCCCCAACCTTCCGGCCCGCGGCCGCGCTCAACCAGTGGTTTACCGGCACACTGCACACCATCTTTCAGGTAGGTGGTGTCGTTACCGTCCTGATCCACCATACGGATGTCGTAGTAGAAACCGGTCGCCTCATCGAACATGCAGGTGTTGATGTAGGTTTTGATCTTGTCGGCACCGGTGCGGAATTCGTCAGCGCGGTCTTTACCGTCTACACCTGCTGATACACGCTCTGCCATGTCAGCCAGATAGAAGTTATCTGAATACATGTAGGATGCCTGGTCGACAGATTCCTGAAGCATGGAGAAGCCCAGCAGTGCATCGGTTTTCGCGTCGCGGTTTTCACCGAAGCGTACCTGCCAGTCTTTACGTGCCAGTGTCAGGTCACCGTCGTGTGCGCTGTCAGCGTAGGCTTTCAGTTGATCGTCGTAGATAAAGCCAAAGCGCGCGGCGTTATCCATACCGGATTCCCAACCCGCCGCTTCCTGCGCGCCGACGTGCAGATCGGAGTATGTCACTTCGTTCAGCACGCGGTTGTAGTTGTTCACGCCGATCACTTTGTATTTGGCTTCGCTGTCCACAGCCTTAATGAACTCGGCATCGGTGCCGAACTTTGCTGTCAGGTCTTCGGCTGTCACCACTTCCACATACATGCGGCCATCGTCAGTGTTGTGGGCTGGGTCTACCGCCGCACCGTATTCCGGAATGCCGTTGCCGTTGTGATCACGGTTGGTCAGCCACCAGTCATGGTAGGCCACCAGTTTTGGATACATTTCATCAATCCACGCCTGTGCGTCGGCAGGGCGGTTAAATTCGTTACGCAGGGCATGGTAAATCTCCATGACTGCCCACGCAGCCAGAGAAGGCTTGGTGTTGCGCTCGTTCCAGTTCTCAGAGCCCGCGCCGCCGCGGCTTTCCGGTGCGGTGTAGGTCACCACATCCAGCAGGTAACCTTTGTCCTGTGGACGGATTGGGTCATCTTCCTGCACCTGGTACTGGAACACGGTGCGGATGTTTTCCATTGCCACATCCGGGTTGAAGTGCGCCATGGCATACGCCTGCTTCCAGGTATCCCACGGCCAGGTCAGGTTGCCGGAGAACCAGCGTGCGGTGACAGATGGTGTCACTGTATCGTGCTCTACTTCACCGGCTGCTGAGCGCCAGTTTCCGTTCAGCGTCATCATGGCTTTCACGCCCACACGCGCTTGCTCTGTGGTGGCGTCGGTATTGGTCAGCCCTTTACCCAGATACGCTTTCCAGCGCTGCTCTGCAGCCTTCATGTAGCTGTCAGGCTTATTCAGGATATCTTTGATTTTCGCGCTTTCAGCCGCCACTTCTTCGGCGTTGTGCAGGTGCGAGAAGGTGGTAAAAATGCGGGTTTCCTGATCGCCATTTAACGTCACTTGCGCGGTTTCGGTGTACGCAAGGTCGTTCAGTTCGGTTTGGGTCTCGACTGAGCGGGCAATGACAAAGGCAGCATCGGCATCGTTGCGGATCGCCCAGTTGCCTTTCATCTCATTGGTAGAAACGGTCAGGCCAAGATCGGTTTTTTCCATCTTGCGGCCGTAATTCGGGTAGTAAGTATCTACCGTCTCGGTTGGGCGGGTAGAGATTGCATGGGTCAGCAATTCACCCTGCCATTCTGCGCGGAACGTACGGTTTTTGCCGCTCAGGTCAGCCAGCTTGGTTTCCAGCAGGGAAGTACGGTTGGTGGCGAAACGCAGTGTCAGGGACACTTTCAGTGATGGCGTAGTCAGCTCCTGCACCAGGGCATCCGGCGTGCTGTAAACCTTGGCGTCTGCTGCTGAAAGGTCAATGATTTCGCCGCTGTCCAGGTCGGTCAGCACCAGTTTGTCGAAGGTTTGGTCTGAAATGTAGTGCGCGTACTCCTGCGTTACCTGCATGATGCCGCCGACAGCACCATAGCCATTTTCATCGCTTGGTAGCAGGTGGCCGTGCCACGCGCCGTTGTCGACAAAAGCATTGTATTTCAGGTTGCTGTACTGGTCGTAATCACGCAGGAACTGCGGGTTACCGGTGCGATCCAGAACGTCAGTGTATTGCGTAAGTGACACGCCACCTTGATCGGTTACCACGTCATCGCTGTTACAACCTGCCAGTGCCAATGAAAGCACAATGCACGCAGAAAGAGGGGCTAATTTAAACTTCATACTACACCTGTCTACACATCAGAAATGGGCTGCGTTTAGCCTCGTTGTTGGCCTTTTATAGGCCTCGTTATTCGCGCCGAATCATAGTGTTATCGGGAAGTTTGATTTGATAGCAAGATCACGCCGAAACGCTTCGTTACCTGAAATTACAGGCAGGGGTGTGCAGCGCTTTTCACCGCCTGTAAAACGTTGCAAATCGATATTTTTGAGACCGGTTCAGACAATAATTGGTGGGGGTTTGGGCTCGCGGTTATGGCGCTGTTTGGCGAAAAAAGTGTGGTGGATTTCAGGTGCGGAGGTATTTGTGGCACCAATGAATTGCGCCAGAAAACGGAACCAAAGTCCCTAAACAGATCAGGGACTCAGGCTTGGCGGGCGTTGGCAACCCCCTCCGATTTTTGATACGGACGATTTAGCGCAAAAAGAGCGCAAAAAAGATTTTCTGCCACCAGCGGTTGTAAGGGGGAGACAGCAGTTTTCCCGGGTTTAATTTACCGCGTTGAAACACAGTTTTGGCGTGACTGAAGGTTCGGAACCCCTCAATGCCATGGTAATGACCCATACCGGAAGCGCCAATCCCACCAAACGGTGTGTCATCCACCGCTACCTGCATCACGGTGTCGTTGACCGCTATAGAGCCTGAGTGGGTGTGTTGGGTGACGAAGCGGATGAAATCCTTATCAAACGTCATCAGGTACAGTGCCAGAGGACGGGGTTGGTGGCGCAGTGTATTAATCACATCATGCACATCTTTGTAAGTGATGATGGGGAGCAGCGGGCCGAATATCTCCTGCTGCATAATGGCGCTCTCTTTCGATGGGTTGACCACCAGGTGCAGTGCCATTTTGCGCTTTTCCGGGTCAATGGCCGGGTCGGCAAGGGGAATGGTGGTAATGCCCCTTTTGTCGGCATCGTCCATCAAGGCTTTCAGGCGGTTGAATTGGCGTTCAGTGACAATGGCGGTGCGGTCGTCACTGTCGATACCTTTCGGATAGGCTTCGTTCCACTTCACTCGCAGCGCTTCAACGAACTCTTCCAGATTGTCTTCGTGGACGTAGACATGATCCGGCGCGACGCAGATTTGCCCTGCATTCAGGTTTTTGCCAAACAGCACCCGCTCGGCAGCGAGCAGGGGCTCGATGTCCGGCGCGACGATTACCGGCGATTTGCCGCCAAGCTCCAGTGTCACCGGGGTCAGGTTTGCGGCGGCGGCGGCCATCACTTTTTTGCCCACTTCGGTAGAGCCGGTAAACATCAGGTGGTCAAACGGCAGGCGGGTAAACGCCTGAGCCACGGCTACATCGCCATCCACCACACAGACTTTGTCCTCATCAAACGCATCGGCCAGTAAGGCTTTGACTGCCTGCGCGGTGAGTGGGGTGAATTCGCTCATCTTCAGCATCGCCCGGTTACCTGCGGCAATGGCAGTGATCAGCGGGATAAGGCTCAGGGTGATGGGGAAATTCCACGGAACGATAATGCCGACCACCCCCAGAGGCTGGTAATGAACCTCCACTTTAGCAGGGGCGAGCAGCATCCCGGTTGAGCGGCGAGACGGCTTCATCCAGCGTTTCAGTTTGCGCTTGGTGTAGTGCAGCATCTGGAAACAGGGCAGGATGTCAGCCATCAGGGTGTCGCTGCGGCTGCGGTGGCCGTAGTCATTCGACAGCGCCGTCACCAGGGCTTCGCTGTGCTTTTTCAGCGCCTTCTGAAGGCGAATTAGATCATTAATACGCTCTGCATATTCCGGAAACGGCTGCTGGGTTGTCACTGTGACCAGACGGGCGAACTGGGATTCCAGTTCGCTGATTTGCTGTTCCACCGGCATTCCGGCTTTCATCGAGACCACGGTCATAATGCGCATCCTGTGCGTGTCGGCAAAGTATTCCCTTAACATTAAGGTCAGACCAGCTTGTTCGCAAGTTACACACTTATGCTTTGTTCACAGTTTGGTGTTGTCTATCCGCTTCAAATGTTTCGAGAAATTTCCCAAAGTATGCCGATATTGCATCCGCGTTGCTTTTCTCACCCATGGCTTCAAGCAGGGCAATACCCACTTCACAGGTACACAGGGAACCATCAGGCTGGTTGCGGCGCAGGGTGTAGCCTGTCACCAGACCCTCCGGCAATTTTACGGTGGGCACATCCTGAAGCCATGGACTCTGGCGCAGCATTTTCCGCGCCTGTTGCCAGGTGGCATCGACAATAATGAAATGCACCGGCTTGGCCTGCGGCTTTGATCTGGGGCGGGCGATAATGTCTTCCAGCTCTGATGCATCTTCACCCGGAAAAACCAGATAAGGCTCGGCTGCCGGGTCGGCAAGCAGGGTTAACAGCGCCGCCGGTGGCGCTTTGCGTTGCCAAAGATGGCGTCGGCAATGGGGCAACGCATTCTCCAGCAACTGGCCGGTATTGGTCGAACGCTGGGCTTCGGTCTCGTGCATTAGCAGCTCGATACGCACTTGGCTGTTGAGTTGTGGCACTGCGTCACACAGACAGTTGTAGTGAAATCCGCAGCGGCTGCAAGGTTCTGGTTTTTGTTTCACGCAGTTACTCCAGGATGGCGCCTTGCTGTTGTGGGTAGATACCGTCGGCAAACAGCGTGGTATCGGCACTGTCCGGCATGGACACTTTCGGGGCGACCGATGGGTTACCCGGATAGCGTTGACCGTCAAATTGCAGCACATGGGTGGCAGCTTTGGCACCACCGCCGCCCACCGGCATGATCAGATCGTGCCAGCCATTGCTGGTGGTATTGCTCATCTGGAAAGGCAAATGCACCAGGGTGATACGGCTGTTGAACTGCCAGCTGCCGTTGTCATTGCCAAATACCAGCAGGGTACATCCGCCGCTGCCGCACCAGTCGGTGAAAATCAGCAACTCCGGCTGGCCGTCATCATTCAAATCCTCCGTCAGCCAGCGGTAGCGGGTTCCTTTGGCCTGCTCGGTGCCTGTTTCGCCCAGATAGGCTTTGAAAGCGGCATCGACAGCGGCATTAAAGGCGGCGCTGCCATCAACGCCGTTTTGCTGCATGGCTGCGCCTTGGCTGCCCACCATCAATGTTAGGCTCAGGCCATTTGGCCCCAGACTGTATTCCTGTCCACCGATAATTTCGCTGCCAGCATGCAGGGTAAAGCCATTGCGGCTGAACAGGCGCTCGCTCACCAGATATTGTCCCTGATGACGGGTCATCATCACCTGAATCTGGTTGTCATTCACCTGTTGCCACACACCGCTTTCAATCACGTCTTCTTCACCTGCCTGCGTGTAGGTGGTAGTGGCTGAATGGTCAGGATTGAGTTCCAGCGTTGTCGTCAGCGTGGTATTGCCGAGCGTTGTCGTGCCCTGATAGTCACCGACCCAGGCTTGGGTTGGATCGTCGGCAGACAAGGTGGCGCAGCCTTTCTGGGTTTTCCAGCCTGCGTCAAAGCTGGCTGTCCAGCCGTAGATGCTGTCACTCATCCCATCGCTGCAAAGCGCCGGGTTCAGGGTCAGGGTTGCGCCATCGGCCTCATAAACCCGGGCTTGTTGGGTGATATCGCGCTGGGTCAGCGGGTAGTCGACCGCCTCTTCACCCAGTTTGCGGTACTGGAGTGTATTGCCAGTAACAGACACCGACCAGAACGGCTCAGTGCCGGAAGCGACCGTCTTGTTACGCGCCTGGCTGCAGCCGTCAATTTCTGCCGAAATAAGGTTCATCTGGGTCACTTTGAAAGTCGCCGGGTAGTCGGCGGGGAAACCGTCAACCGGCGGTTTGACGAACTCACCAATCACTTCGCCATAGACGCTTTCGTAGGGGGCACGTACCAGTGACTGGCTGTCCTGACTGACCGAAGGCGGCAGCGACAACCAGTATTGGGTTTTGCCGTTGCACGGGGTGATGGTACTGACTTCGTGGCCAAGGACGATTTCACCGCGCAGCATAAAGCGCTGTGGCGTAATGGTAGGCACCTTAGCGGCCTGAGGATTCAGGGCATCGGAATTGCCAAGTTCAACCGGGCCGGACGGTGTCTGGCTACAGCCAGCGAGCAGCGCGGCGGCAAGGATTCCCAGTGATGGAATAAGGTGGCGTTTTTGGATGTTCAACAGCGATCCCTCTTTTCATTCAATGCCTAACAGAGTACAACCAAGGCAAGCGCAATTCAGTAAACGGGGAAATTATGGCGTATTGGTTAATGAAAACCGAGCCTGATACGTTTTCAATAGACACCTTAAAACAGCAAAAGGTCTCTTGCTGGGAAGGTGTGCGGAATTATCAGGCCAGAAACATGATGCGTGATGGAATGAAGCTGGGCGATCAGGTCTTTATCTACCACTCCTCATGCAAGGATGTCGGCGTGGTGGGCATTGCAGAAGTGGTTAAAGAAGCCTATCCCGACCATTTCCAGTTTGATCCTGAAAGCGACTACTTCGACCCTAAAAGCTCGCCGGAAAATCCGCGCTGGATCATGGTAGACATTGAATACCGTCAGCACTTGCCCCTGGTGTCGCTGGCCAGGATAAAAGCCAATCCGGCGCTTGTGGATATGCCATTGGTGAAAAAAGGCAGTCGTCTGAGCATCATGCCGGTGACGGATGAGCAATGGCAGGACATTCTGGCGATGGCTGAAAAGCGCCGCGGATAACCGCAAAAGAAAACGGCAGCCAGGGGGAGGGCTGCCGTTACTGCATCTTAAACCTTTTCCGAAACGGCTTAACCCAGCAGATGATCTTCCAGGTAGTGCGCGACCGCTTCGTCAGCGTTGCTGCCAATCACTTCATTGTCAGGCAGGGTTGCTTTTACGCGAGGGTGCGCCGTTGCCATGATCAGGCCTTTGTTGGCGGCACTGAGCATTTCCACGTCATTCATACCGTCACCAAACGCGATACATTCGTTCAGGCTGAAGCCTTTGATTTCGGCCACCGCTTTCAGTGCGTCACCTTTAGATACGCCCGATGCCATCACTTCCAGACAGAACGGGGTAGAGAAGGCTACGCTGACTTTGTCGCCAAAAATCTCGTTGAATTTTTTCTCGTAACCGGTCAGGTAGTCGTGGTCATGACGGATGAAGAAGATTTTCGCGACGTCTTCAGTCGGTGGGTTGTCCACATCGAACAGGGTTGCACTGAAGCCGGAATCTTTGTGGTATTTCTCCAGATCTTCGTCAACGCGGTTCAGCAGCCAGTCATTTTCACGGTAAATGTGAATGGTGATGGTTTCGTCGTTTTTCACCATTTCAACCAGTTGGGCAACCAATGCAGAGTCAACGTTGCGGCTGAAGATCAGGTTGTCGTTCTCGTCGTGCACACGCGCACCGTTAGAGGTGATCATACAAGCCGGAATGCCAACGCTTTTGCGGATGTGTGCCACGTCGATGTGGTGACGGCCAGTTGCGAAAACAAAGTGTTCGCCTTTGGCGTGCAAACGCTGCAGGACATCACGTGTGTAGGGGGCAATAGTGTGCTCCGGAGTCAGCAGGGTGCCGTCGAGATCGGATGCAACGATTTTGTACATGGATACCTCAGTGAAGCAGGGAATGTGTTATTGGACGTTCCCAGTGTATCCATTAAAAGGGGAAATAAAAGGGATCAAAATGTCGGCCGCTTTTTCCTGTTTCGGTTAAATGGCCGACAAGGCGTGCAGAAAAGTTATGCAGTCTGTTCGAGTTCCGCGTCCTGTTCGGCCAGAGAATCAAAGAAGTTCAATGCCAGTGATAACGCTTGGTTGCGGATAACGTCTTTTTCGAACAGGAGTTCGTGGCGAGAGTCGGCAATAATATCGAACTGGATCGGTAAACCGGCAAGCTGACGTTCACGGTGGAAGCGGAACATGGCGTCGGTACTGACAATCTCATCCCGTGCCGCCTGCATCAACAGGATTGGCATCGTGATGGTTGCAGCTGCCGTCACGGCGCGTTCGCAGGCTTCAATGCTTTGCCAAATCCACTGGGCACTCGGGCCACCGACTTTCAGTGTCTCGTCATTTTCATACAGTTCGCGGAACCATTGATAGCGCGCTTCTGACTGGGAAAGCAGGTTGTGTTTGAACGGCTTGGCCCAGTACGGCACCTGTCCTGGTGCAAATCCTGCCGGATGCTGGAGTTTGGCCAGCAGTTTACACAGGGGTTTGGCAGCCACCTGCAGCATCGGGGAAAGGTTGATGCCAAGCATCGGTGCACTGAGGGCGATAGCGTCAATCGCAGCAGGATTGCGCGCCGCATAGAGTGTCGAGATTGCACCGCCCATGGAGTGCGCCAGGATGACACGTTGCTGGTGTGTTTTTTGCGTCACCACGGTGTCGATAAAGGTAGTGAGATCGTCCACATAGTCATCGAACTCCACCACATGGCCGATATCGCTGCCGCTTACCAGGCGCTGACTGTGGCCCTGGCCGCGATGGTCATAGCTGTAAACGTCGTAGCCTTTGATGAAAAGGTCGAAAAACACTTCCTGATATTTGGCAACGCCTTCTATGCGTCCGTTGACTACCACAACCGCGCGGGTGTGCTCCGGTTTGGTAAAGGCGCACCAGTTCAGGCGCAGGCCATCATTGCCGACAAACTCGCCCTGTTGGCGCGATGCCCAAAATGGGGCAATGGCCTTTTCCATGGTCTCGGTCAGTGCATCCTCGCTGGAAAATAAAAAAGGGTGTTCAATTGGCATGTGCGTTCCGCTGTATATTTCTCGTTAATACCGGATCTGTCGCGGCATTTTGTCAGCCGATTTGGCTGTCCGTTGGTATTAGCATACCACCTGTGACGCGGTATGCTCGATAAGAGTGAGGATTCTATCAGTCCACGAAGAGTCACGCTTTGAATACAGAAAAAGAAAACAGCCGGCTGAACCGGCTGTTTGACGGGGCTGTTTTCAGGCCTGCTTAGGGCGTGAAGTTGAAATAGGTTGCTGAACCTGGACCCACCGGCATGCCTGCAACAAATACCCACAGGTAGAAGAACACGCTCCAGCCCACCAGGAACACCAGGGTGTAAGGCAGCATGGTGGCGATCAGGGTACCGATACCCAAATCCCGTTTGTAGCGCGCTGCGACTGCCAGGATCAGGCCGAAGTAGCTCATCATCGGGGTGATTAGGTTAGTCACCGAGTCACCGATACGGTACGCCGCCTGAATGGTTTCCGGCGCGTAGCCAACCAGCATCAGCATAGGCACAAAGATAGGCGCGGTCACTGCCCACTGTGCAGACGCTGAGCCCAGTGTCAGGTTGATGATGCCGCACATAATGATGAAGGCGAAGAACAGCATAGGACCAGTCAGGCCGATGCTCTGCAGGAAGTCTGCGCCGCCGACGGCAATCACCTGACCGAAGTTGGTCCACTTGAACAAGGCAACGAATTGCGCGGCGAAGAACACCAGTACGATATAAAGCCCCATGGCGCTGATGGATTTTGCCATCGCGTCAATCACGTCACGGTCGTTGTTCATGGTGCCGACGGTTTTACCGTAGACAAAGCCAGGGATGGCAAAGAACACCAGAATGAAGGCCACGATACCTTTGAGGAAGGGCGAACCTGCCACAGCACCGGTTTCAGGGTGACGCAGGATGCCCCACTCCGGCACGATGGTCAGTGCCAGCACGGCAGATACCGCCAGTGCCGCAATACCGGCATTGCGCATGCCACGCTTTTCAAGTGCCGTCACTTTACCGGCAGCCTGCGCTTCAAAGTCTTCCGCTGCCATGGCTTCATCGTATTTGCCCAGCTTAGGTTCAACGATTTTTTCAGTTACCCATGCACCCAAAATGGTGATGAGGAAGGTCGACGCAAACATGAAATACCAGTTGGCTTCAGGGCCGACGGTGTAGCTTGGGTCAATCATCTGCGCCGAGGTTTCGGTGATGCCTGACAGCAACGGGTCAACGGTACCCAGCAGCAGGTTGGCAGAGTAACCGCCGGACACACCGGCAAAGGCTGCCGCAAGGCCTGCCAGCGGATGGCGGCCCAACGAGTGGAAAATCATCGCTGCTAGCGGGATCAGAACCACGTAGCCCAGCTCTGAGGCGGTGTTGGAAACAATACCGGCGAACACCACGGTCAAGGTGACCATACGGCGTGACGCGCCCATCACCATAGAGCGCATGGTGGCGGAGAGCAGGCCGGAGTGTTCCGCCACGGCCACACCCATCATGGCGACCAGAACTGTCCCCAGAGGTGCAAATCCCGTGAAGTTTTTTACCAGATTGGTCACAATCAATTGAACGCCTTCGGCATTGAGCAGGCTTTTCACATAGATCATGCCATCTGCCGCGCGGCCAGCGGCACCTTCAGGGCGGGGGTCGGCAACAGACAGGCCAAAGTAACCGGCAATACCCGATGCGAAGAAAATGATCACGCACAGCAGTGCAAACAGGGTGACCGGGTGCGGGAGCAGGTTACCGAGGAATTCGACGGTGTCGAGAAAACGGGAAAAAAACGTCTTGTTCTGCTTCCCGGCATTGTGTTGGTGCGAAACTGATGATTGCATCAGAGCCTCCATGTCATACAACTATCCATTTTTGTCTGGGTAGCATGCTAGGCCATAAAAAAGCTAAAATGCAATACATAAGTCTATTATTTGACACGTTTCCGGCCACATAAATTAATCATTCGGTAACAATTGGCGATAAATTCTGTTTATTTATTGTTCTTTGTGTCGATGGGATCACAGTGGGATTCTGTAGTGAAAAGAGGAAGGAATACGGCGGGAAAATGAAGAAAAATATCTTCTATATTGAGCTGCTGAGAGTGGTGGCCGCAGTCGCCGTGATCGCGATTCACGTATTAGGCCCCTATCGCTATATAAACGGTCAGATCCCGCTCAGTGACTGGGTTTCCGCCATTGCCATCAATGGTGCCAGCCGTTGGGCGGTGCCGGTATTTATTATGATTACCGGTGCACTATTGCTTTCAGACACCCGGCCATTTTCGCCACGCTATTTTGTCCGCCGAAGATTGATGAAAGTGTTAGTACCGTTTTTGGTCTGGTCTGTTTTCTATGCGTTTCTGGCGGGGTTTTCGTTACAAAATGTAAATTGGACGGAATCTGTACAGCGGTTAACCAGCCTTCCTTACGAGGAAACCTATTATCACCTTGGCTTTTTCTACTATTTTATCCCGCTCTATTTTCTTGTTCCGATACTGCGTCCGGTTGTTCAGCGTGATGATCCGGCGCTGTTTTATACCTTACTCGGCTGCTGGCTGATTTTGTGTACCGCGCGGTTGATGGGCGTTTCACTTGGGCTGGTGGAAGATCTGGTGCTTTACGGCGGTTACCTGCTGCTCGGCGTTATGCTCCACCGGCAAAAACTGCCTGTTCGCATACTCTTGTTTATCGGGCTGCTGGCACTTGTCGCCACCGAATACACGGCTATTTTAGGGAGTGTCTCAAAAGGGGCATACACAAGTGCGGGCTGGTTTTCCTATAAAACAGTGAACACTGTGTTAATTGCCGCGGCGGTATTTGTCCTTTGCCAGCGGTGGGCGGATAAGGTTTCGGTGCCCGTGCAACGGAAAATCGCGGCAGTCAGCCGACACTCGCTAGGGATATATCTGGTGCATCCGCTGTTTTTGTGGCCGGTGAGGGAGCTGGCATTTACGCTATCCATGGCGTGGCTGTTTATTCCGTTGATGACACTGGCTGTGTTCGGGGCTTCCTATCTGGCCAGTGTCGCATTATCCAGGTGGCGGTTAACGGCGTGGCTGGTGCCCTGATCACTGCACCCGTTGCAGTTTGGCGAAGTGGATAAAATCCAGGCCGCGGTATGTCAGGGTGCCACAATCTCCCGGTTGCAGGGCGTGGTAGTAATGGATGCCGACCTGGAATTCGCGTTTCGGGCCACCTTCGATCGGTTCAACATAAAGCCAGTATTCTTCCGGCTCCTGATTTTGTTGGGGATTGGGAATGGTGACCGATTGTTTATCCAGAATGCGGATATCAATGGTGCGTTCTTCTGCGCCGTGCCCCAACATGTGTTTTTGGTAGGTAAGCAAGAAGTAGACACCGGCAATCACTAACAGGGCGACAACGAGCAATATCACAGAAATGGGCACGGTTTTCTCCTTTATCCGGCCATAACGGGCCGGAGATGAGTTTACTTCACTGCAAAGGTTCGCAAACCTGAGAGGCGAGAGATTCGTGATCAGCAACACTTATCGCCGTGCACTTTGTCGTTAATGTAAGCACCAGTGTAAACAAAGTTAAATGGCGTTCTCAGTTTTGCGTGGATAGCGTAAGCTAATGATATATGGGTAATGATTTTAATCAGGGAGGCCAGCATGGATGATATTGCCATTGTCGTGAGACAGAGTCGGCGTCTGGAACGGCTTCTTAAGGAACATTATCACGCCAAGGGGCGTGGGTTGCATGAACTGGTGACCAGTTGCCAGGAGCGTTTGCCCCACGACGTGATCGCCAAATTGCGCTTTGTCGCTACCATCCGCAACAAAGCGGTGCATGAAGATGGTTACGAAGTGGATGATATGCGCGGGTTTATGAATGCCTGTAAGCAGTGTGAAAAAGAGCTGCTACCGCGCAGCAACCGGATGATCTGGCGTGTTGCGTTGTTCCTTATATTTGCGGTTACCGCCGGTGCGGTATGGTTTTATATCGAAAACTGGCGTCATATCGTTGGACACTGATGTCAACGCCGTAAGGTTTTCAGACAAGGGCACCCGAAAGGGTAATGCCAGTCAGTTAAGCTGACTGGCTTTCTTTTTATTGGGGTATTTCTTTGCCTTAGGCTTCACGGCTCTCGGGTATATTCGATCTTCTCGCTTAATGGGCAACACATGATGTATCGCCT
>NZ_JAHUTS010000047.1:0-9563 GCF_019209835.1 Enterovibrio paralichthyis
CGCGAGGGTAAGGGCTGTGGTCAATTGCAAAATAAAAGGCTCTAAGTATGGGGACTTAGAGCCTTTATAAGCCATCTGTTGGATCGTTCAACCGATCATTTATCTCTTAACTGATCGGCATTAGCCTATATGGCCCTTTTTTTATTGGTGCTATGATGTCGGAAACCTGAACTTCCTGAGGCACTTATGTTGTTCTCCCAGTTTGAGACAGCGCTTGATCCCCTCGCCACTTCACCCCGGCAAATCGTGTTGGCCTTCAGTGGTGGCGTAGATTCCCGTGTACTGTTGGATCTGCTGTCGACCTATCGCGATATCCATCCTCAGCACCGTTATCTCGTGATCCATATTCATCACGGTTTGAGTACTAATGCCAACCATTGGCTCAAACGCTGTGAAGAGTGGGCGACAGAAACGGATTTTGCTTTCAGGGGCATCAAAGTCACCCTGGACGGGCAGGGGGAAAGTTTAGAGAAGCAGGCACGGGATGCGCGCTATCAGGCGATTCTTGGCGCAGCTGAGCAGGATGCCCTGGTATTGACAGGCCAACATGCTGATGATCAGGCGGAAACTTTCCTGCTTGCCCTTAAACGTGGCAGTGGTCCGGCAGGGCTTGCCGCAATGCCAGTGGTGAGAAAGTTCGGCCATGCCTGGCTTTGCCGTCCGCTGCTGAATGTGACCCGTTATCAAATTGAAAGTTACGCCGAGCAGCAGGGGCTGACCTGGCTGGAGGATGAAAGTAATCTCGACTGCCGTTTTGACCGTAACTTTATCAGGCAGCAGTGGATGCCCATGGCAAGTAAGCGCTGGCCAGGAATCGTCAAAGCGATTAACCGCACAGCGGCACTTTGCGCTGAGCAGGAAGCCTTGATGGAAGAGTTACTTGTGGCTCACGACGAAAAGGTTGTGCAACCAGATAGCAGTATTTCCATTGCCGCGCTCGGCGACTACTCAGCCAATATGCAAAACGCCTTGGTGCGCCGTTGGCTGAAACGTGCAGGTGTCACCCTTACACAGGCGCAGTTGCAGCAACTGTTTTCTTCGGTGATCGATGCGGCGCAGGACGCCAACCCATCAATAAAATTAAAAATGGGTGAAATCCGCCGCTACCAAGGCCGGGTCTATATTATCTCTGCCTATAAGGATGTGACAGAATGGCGCGGTGCCTTATCGCTAAACACCCATCTTGTTCTTCCCGATGGTATGGGTGAAATATCCTTGAGCAATGCCGAAACGGGGCGAGGTTTAAATCTGCGCTCACCGGCTGAAAATGAGCAAGTTTGTGTCACCTTCGACCCGGAAGGGCGTTTTGCCCATCCGGTTGGGCGTCAAGGAAAACGTAAGCTAAAAAAATTATTTCAGGAATATGGTGTTCCAAGCTGGCTAAGACGCCGCACTCCGCTGATATTTTATGGGGAAGAGATCGCCGCGGTGGCGGATCTCTTCGTCTGTGACGGGTTTGGTGGACAGGATTGTGAGCTTGTCTGGCACAAACACCACTCCCCAAGTGCGTGAATGGCACTCACGTGTAACAATTTAGGCAAATTGGAAAACAATAAAGCGAGGAAGCAATGAAACAACTCTTACCTTTAGGTCTGGCTGCCATGATGATTGCTGCGCCGTCTTTTGCGGCAGGTGATGCTGAGGCAGGGAAAGCGAAAGCAGGGATTTGTGCTGCATGCCATGGTGCAAACGGTATTGCGGTGATCCCGGGTTATCCGAATCTGGCTGGCCAAAATGAGCAATATCTGGTTTCTGCCCTGAAAGCATACAAAGCTGGGGAGCGCAGCAGCGCGCAGGCAATGATCATGAAGCCACAGGCTGACATGCTCAACGACGCTGATATGGAAAATCTGGCTGCTTACTTCGCACAAATGAAATAGAGCACGGTGAACAAATCTTTAAGCCACGGCCATAGTGCCGTGGCTTTTTTATTTCTGCCTATGCGTTTCATCGCAATACTTTATTTTGCACGATTGATTTTTAACCATTCAAACGGTCCGCTATTGAGGTTATCGGTAGAATTTACTAGTGTACTAGCTCGGTAGTGCGTTGTGAGAGGTTAAACAATGGCGGCAGGACGCGAGCATTTCAGTTCCAGATTGGGTTTTGTATTGGCTGCAGCAGGGGCAGCAGTTGGACTCGGCAATATTTGGGGTTTCCCAACTCAGGCGGCAAGCAACGGGGGCGGCGCTTTTTTGCTGGTCTACCTTTTGATGATCCTCGTTGTGGCGTATCCCATGCTGGTGGTGGAAATGGCAATTGGCCGCTATGGTCAGGCCAATCCTATCGACAGTATGCGTAAACTTGGCGAATCTCCGGTCTCTAAAACAATAGGGGGTGGCGTTGGCTTTATCGGATTGATGGTACCTTGTCTGGTGCTGGCTTTTTACAGCATTGTCGGGGGGTGGTTGATCGCCTTTATGCTCGCAGCTGGTGCGGATCTCATCGGGTTGAACCAAGTGTCTGATTGGCTGAAAGGTTTTTCCGTCAGCCGTAACTTGTTTGGCGCCGGGCTTTTCTATCTGCTGACCATTTTGATTGTGCAGGCCGGTGTGAAAGAGGGGATTGAGAAGTGGTCGACCCGTTTGATGCCTGCGTTATTTGTCCTGTTCGGGGTACTGTTTATTTATGTTATGACGCTGCCCGGCGCAACGGAAGGGCTGGCGCACTACCTGATCCCTGATTTTTCTAAGGTGATGGATAGCGACCTGATTCTGGCGGCGATGGGGCAGGGATTTTTCTCACTGACTATCGGTGGTTGCTCCATGCTGATTTATGGCTCTTACCTTAGTCGCAAAGAGAACCTGCCAAAAATGGCGTTGAACGTTACGCTGGTGGATACGTCAGTGGCTGTGATCGCAGGTCTGGTTATTCTGCCAGCTATGTTTGCCGCCATGTATCAGGGGGTTGAGATCTATGATGCCAATGGCGCTTTGCTCAGCTCATCCACACTGGTGTTCGATGTTCTGCCTACTTTGTTTGAAGGGTTAGGCTTGATTGGAATCTTGATTGCGCTGGTATTCTTTGTACTAATGACCATTGCCGCACTGACTTCGTCCATTTCAATGCTGGAGTGCCCGGTTGCCCTGTTAAATGAAAGAAAAGGGACATCACGGGCGAAAGCCAGTTGGTTGCTTGGCGGTATCATTGCCACATTCAGTGCGGTGATTGTATTTAACTTTGGCGGGCTGTTTGGTCTGGTGGCCACTGTTGCGACACAATATTTCCAACCGTTCGCAGCACTGTTATTTTGTCTTTACGGTGGCTGGATTTGGAAACGCAGCCAGAAATTGGAAGAGTTGCGTCAGGGATATGACGATATTGAGCAAAGCCTGTTCTGGAAAATCTGGCCGCTGTACGTCAAGTTTGTCTGTCCGTTATTGGTCGCTGCGGTGATTTGGATGTCGTTGGTCTAGCTTTAATCAAGAATAAAAAACGGAAGCCTTTGTGCTTCCGTTTTTTATTTGTAATTACCCAGTGGGCTAGCGGAACTGCTTTTGCTCCGGCAGGTATTCAAAACCGGCGCTTGCTAGCCTGGCTTTCAGGGCCTCTGCATCAATATCGAAGTATCGAACCAGGTCTTCCAGCGAATCAAAATCATCACGCAGTTTCATGTTCACGATGCTCATCAACATGACTGGATCCATGGTTTCAAATTTTGCTAAATCCATCACGCATCCTCATGATCGCTAATCAGCAGGTTTGCCGCAGCAAATGCTGCCTGTTCACGGATTTCTTGTGGCAGGTTTTCATCGCTGGCGATGTTGTTCAGTGTGCGAACAGCGCATGCGATTGCCTGCGGAATATAGCCTTGGTCGCCACTGCCAATTTCGGCGTAACGCTGACGAACCAAATCACAACATTGGTAGACGTTCATGGTCTCTCCTTGGAAAATCTGCCTGCCAATATAACGTAAAAAAGCTCCGTGAAGGAGCTTTTGCACTGGGTCAATATGCTGTCTAACGGCGTTTGTGTTTATTGCGGTACATGCCGCGGTCTGCACGCTCGAACATGGAAACTGCATTGTCGCCCTGACGGTAAGCGGCACAACCTACAGAGCTGGAGATCTGGTGCGCTGTCAGCAATGGGTCGGAGCTGATCAATTGTTTCAGTCGATCATTCACCAGTTGAGCAGATTCTCGGGTCGCAGGTGTTAGCAGTACGGCAAATTCATCACCGCCCAGTCGATAGCAGCGATCAGATGCGCGGATAGCCTGCTTTAGCATCAGCGAAAAACGGCGCAGCACTTTGTCACCATCCAAATGACCGTAGGTATCATTCACCTGCTTGAAGTTGTCCATGTCAAAGATCATCAAGATCAAACCATTGTTGCGACGTTCAGTCAGCGCGATGGACTGTCGCAAGTCCTGCTCAAAGCTGGTTCGGTTGTTCAGGCCGGTCAGGGTATCAAGCAGTGCTAGGTTGCGAACGCGGTTGTACTCAATCGCATTGCTGAGAGGACCGGCAAGCAGGCGGTGGTAAGTATGGATCAGGCTGATTTCATCTTCGTCGAGTTTATAGGGCGTGCTGTATTGCAGCATGCCCAGCGATGTTTGGGCAAACTTCAGAGCGAAGGTCTGACGGTGATCGGTGCCACCTCCACGTCTGACGATGTGGGAGATCTCGTCGTGCTCCCAAATCAAGCGGGAGATGTCGATTTGCTTTTCCAGTTCGCGGGTGAAAACTTCAAACAGCTGGTCGATTTCGAGTCGGCCTTGAAGTTTCTGCAGCACCATCAGACGCTGATCCGCACCTAAAGGAACGCGTCGCGATTGAATCGCTGCTCTTTTAAGTTGTTCCAGTTGCGTACTCATCGATATTGCCTCAGAAACCAATCACAATGGTTGTTTAATCCTTAATCAACCTAAAGCAAAAAGCGTTCCATCGTTATCGATCGCAGACTGCTTCACTGGATGTGCAAATTTATTCGTCAGAAAGAAAGGCTGTTAAATCGGATCGACGATTCTGAGCATCTTGATAGCCCATGTCAATTAAGTGGTTGATATATTTCGGCTCGAACAGTAGATAACTGGTGATAGATGCATCATCAATCGGGCTGATGCCCAGAAATCTCATCAGACTTCGTACTGCGATAGGCATATGACAATAGTATTGTTCAACCAGTGGTTCGAAGGGGGTGGAAGGTGCGAGGTGGAAGGCATTCACTTGCCGCAGCGCCAATTTTTCCGCGTTGCTTTTTTCCATAGCACCGATAATGGCATTCATACGGTTCAAATGCTCTAAATCGGCGGAAAGGGTGTCGGCGAATATCGCGTCCATCAGGTGACCACCCAGCGCGGCGAGGCCGGGTGCGGTAATGGCTCCGGGAGGTTCAAAATGGAGCTTGGGATTGAGGTCGATGATCATCACTTTCTCTGCCCCCATCTTCAAGGCAGGTCGAAGTGGCGCAATCTGGTGAACGGATCCGTCACCATAGAAATTGTGTCCTATCTGAGAGGCGGGGAAGACCATAGGAATTGCAGAAGAAGCCAGCAGATGTTCGGTAGTGATTTGGCAGGGAATACCGATAGCGCGGGAGCGCGCCCAGGGAACGATATCAGCCTGACCTTGATAAAAAGTAACGGACTGGCCGTTTTGGTAGTTGGAAGCGGTGATTGCCAGTCCATGTAAGTTCCCGCTCATTATCTGGTGTTCGATTTTGCTGAAATTCAGCACCTTATTCAGAAGCTCACGCAATGGCCGGTTGTTGAGCAGGCCAAATGGCGGCGCTTGGTGATACTGGGCTTGCATACGGGCAAAGCCTTGCCGTCCCAAGTGGTGCAACATGCTGCAAAACGTGCTTTGAAAAATATTGGGTGTGGAAAGGTTCGACCACAACCAAGTCAGTTTTTTGACGCCGAGCCGGAAACAAGATGTGTGACAGGCCAGTGAAGTAGCATTTAAAGCACCGGCTGACGTTCCGCAGTATATGGTGAACGGGCTGTGGTGAACTCTGGGATACCATTCAGAAATCGCTTTGAGCACCCCAATTTGATACGCAGCGCGGGCACCGCCGCCTGTCAGCAGCAGGGCAATTTTGCGTTGGGGTACTTTTGACGATGTCGACGTACTCATGACAAAGCCCGTGTCTGTTTTCTTTTATTTTAGTATGAACGACAAGTAGATAAGTTGAGAGGCTTAGGTCGAGTTTTTGAACGGGGAGCTTTCTGGATCCAATAAAAAACGCCTCCCGAAGGAAGCGTTTTGCTGGGGTAGAAGGCTGGATTACGCCATTTTCGCTTTCACGAATTCAACCATGTTTTCCATTTCTACCGGCACTTTTTCACCGTCACGACGGTGTTTGTATTCAAACACACCGTTGTCCATGCTGCGCTCGCCGATGATGATAGTGTGTGGGATACCCATCAGTTCCATATCGGAGAACATCACGCCTGGACGCTCTTTACGGTCATCAAACAGCACTTCGATACCAGCAGCAGTCAGGTCTGCGTACAGTTTCTCAGCGGCTTGCTGAACGCGCTCAGACTTGTGCATGTTCATTGGTACGATAGCCACAGTGAATGGTGCAATTGCGTCAGGCCAGATGATGCCGTTGTCGTCGTGATTCTGCTCAATCGCAGCAGCAACCACACGGGAAACACCGATGCCGTAACAACCCATCTCCAGGATAACGTTCTTACCATCAGCACCCAGAACACCACAGTTCATTTTCTCTGAGTAGTTGGTACCCAGTTGGAAGATGTGACCTACTTCGATACCGCGTTTCAGCTGGATAGTACCTTTACCACATGGGCTTGGATCGCCTTCAACCACGTTGCGGATATCTGCCACTTCGCCCAGCTCAACATCACGACCCCAGTTGATACCGAAGTAGTGTTTGTCGTCGATATTCGCACCTGCGCCGAAATCGCTCATTGCAGCAACGCTGCGGTCAACGATGAACGGAACTGTCAGGCCAACAGGACCCAGAGAGCCAGGGCCAGCGTTTACTACTGCACGGATTTCTTCTTCCGTTGCGAATTGCAGTGGCGCTTCAACTTGTGGCAGTTTCTCTGCTTTGATTTCGTTCAGTTCGTGATCGCCACGAACCAGCAGCGCGATGATATCGGCATCAACCGCGTCAGATGCTTTAACGAACAGGGTCTTAACCGTTTTCTCGATTGGCAGATTAAATTGCTCTACCAGTTCAGCGATGGTTTTCGCGTTTGGCGTATCAACCAGGGTCATTTCCTGAGTTGGCGCTGCACGCTCGCCCGCAGGAGCGATCGCTTCTGCCATTTCTACGTTAGCTGCGTAATCAGATTCTGTAGAGAAGGCAATGGTGTCTTCGCCGCTGTTCGCCAATACGTGGAATTCGTGCGATGCGGAACCACCGATAGCGCCGGTGTCAGCCAGCACTGGACGGTAATCCAGACCCATGCGGTCGAATGCTGCGCAGTAAGCAATGTGCATTGCTTCGTAAGATTTTTGCAGACCTTCTTTGTCGATGTCGAAGCTGTACGCATCCATCATCGAGAATTCACGCGCGCGCATCACACCGAAGCGTGGACGTACTTCGTCGCGGAATTTGGTCTGGATTTGATACAGGTTCAGCGGCAACTGTTTGTAAGAGTTCACTTCGTTTCGAACCAAAGAAGTGATCACTTCTTCTGCTGTTGGGCTCAGTACAAACGGACGCATATGGCGGTCAGTAAAGCGAAGCAACTCAGGACCCATCTTCTCAGAGCGGCCTGTCTCTTCCCAAAGCTCAAACGGCTGAACCACGGGCATCAGAGTTTCAATCGCACCGGCGTTGTTGATTTCCTGACGAACGATGTTTTCAACCTTTTGCAGAACGCGCAAACCGGTTGGCAGCCAGGTGTACAGACCTGATGCCAGTTTGCGGATCATACCTGCACGCAGCATCAGCTGGTGGCTGATTATTTCTGCGTCGTTTGGCGTTTCCTTCAAAGTAGAAAGAAGGTATTTACTGGTACGCATCTAAGCTATCCGTTTAGTTATTTACAGTGTGGAAGGTATAAGGCCGTCATATTACCAGCGAGAGCCCTAGTCGCCAAAGGTTTCTATTGCTGTCACAGTGATGGAAGGTTCTTCAACCGTAAACTTTACGTTCAGATTGAAAAGGTGAACTGCATACTCTTTGGGGTCTGCTTTTCCTTTTTTATAGGCAGGGCGTGGATCTTGTGCCAACACTTCTTCTATTACTTGTTTCTTATTGCTGCCATCTTTATCTCTCGCCAGAAATGCTAATGGCGCTTCTGCGAACTGCACGGACAAGGTAGCGGGTGCTTCAGAGGCATATCCGCCTACTGCGTCAGTGATACTGTCGGAATAGGGGATATACGGTTTGATATCCACCACTGGCGTTCCATCGACGAGATCGCAACTGCCAATATCGACAATAACCTTTCCGGCTTCCTTTCTAACGCCCTTTAGTGGAACAACCGACATGCCAATACCATTCGGACGGAAGGTGGCGCGACTGGCGAATACGCCTATACGCTCATTGCCGCCGAGACGGGGAGGTCGAACAGTAGGGCTCCATCCTTGTTCGAGGTTTTGATCAAACAGGAAAAGTACCCAGAGGTGGGAAAACTGTTCGATACCACGAAGGGTGTCTTCGTTGTTTGCATCTCCATCCAAAACAATAGAGGCGATGGCGCTAGGTGCGAGTCCAGGTTGGCGTGGAACGGCGAACTTTTCTCTAAAGGGAGAACGTATAAAGCCAACAGGTGTAATTGCGTGGTTCATAGGGCTATCTCATGAATCTAATGCGCAGACTCTAGCACGAAGAGCGGGGATGCCAATAATGGTGGATGCTCACTGGGGAAATGCGTGTCATAATCACAGCGTAATAATGTATAGAGGGTAGCGTTTTGGCTAAACCAGCGGTTTTTGTCGACAGAGACGGTGTGATCAACGTTGATCACGGCTATGTCAGCACAACAGATGATTTTGAATATATAGATGGCGTTTTTGATGCGTGCCGCGCATTCAAAGATATGGGATATCTGCTCGTACTGGTGACCAACCAGTCTGGTATTGCACGCGGTTACTATACAGAAGATGAATTTCTGAATCTGACCGAATGGATGGATTGGAACTTCGCGGATAAAGGTGTGGATTTTGATGGCATTTACTACTGTCCTCACCATCCTGAGCATGGCGATGATAAATACAAGCAAGATTGTGATTGTCGTAAACCAAAGCCAGGCATGTTTATCTCGGCACGTGACTTCCTCAAGATCGACATGGACAACTCTGTAATGATTGGTGACAAAGCTGACGACATGCGTGCAGCTGAGGCCGCAGGGGTCAAAACGAAAATCCTGGTTCGTACAGGTAAAGCCGTAACCGAAGAAGCTGAGAAGTTAGCAACGGTAGTATTGGACAGCATTAAAGATGTTCCTGCCTACCTTAAAGGCTAATTTCCATTAGTGTGAAACAGAAAAAGAACATTAAAAGCAGCCCAAAGTGGCTAATGCCAGTCAGTTAAGCTGACTGGCTTTCTTTTTATTGGGGTATTTCTTTGCCTTAGGCTTCACGGCTCTCGGGTATATTCGATCTTCTCGCTTAATGGGCAACACATGATGTATCGCCTC
>NZ_JAHUTS010000048.1:0-9180 GCF_019209835.1 Enterovibrio paralichthyis
CAGTACCCAGTACCCAGTACCCAGTACCCAGTACCCAGTACCCAGTACCCAGTACCCAGTACCCAGTACCCAGTACCCAGTACCCAGTACCCAGTACCCAGTACCCAGTACCCAGTACCCAGTACCCATTGACGAAAGGAATCGACATGACCCAACCCTTCTCTATCGCCATTCATGGCGGTGCCGGCACCATTGAACGCAGCCTGATGACCCCAGAATTGGAATTGGCCTATCGCAAGGCTCTGGCCGAATCGGTATTGGCCGGTTATCGCGTATTGGAGCAGGGCGGCTCGGCTGTTGATGCGACAGTGGCGGCAGTGACCGTGATGGAAGACAGCCCATTATTTAATGCCGGGAAAGGCTCAGTGCTAACCTATGAAGAGGCCGTGGAAATGGATGCCTGTGTCATGGAGGGAAATGCACTGAATGCAGGGGCGGTGACCCTGATCCGTCACATTAAAAACCCTATCCAATTGGCGCGGGATGTCATGCAGAAAAGCCCGCACGCCATGCTTGCCGGTGAAGGGGCTGAACGGTTTGCCTTCAAAGAATGCGGCTATACCTACACCGAGCAGGACTACTTTTTTACCGACCGGCGCTACAAAGAACTTAAAGCAATGAAGAAAAGCGGCGGTGTGGCCTTGTCGGAAGCCCGTTATCCGGATGAGAAAAAACACGGCACAGTGGGTGCGGTGGCTTTGGATAAACACGGGAACCTGGCGGCGGCAACCAGTACAGGCGGTCTGACCAACAAGCGTTGGGGGCGGGTAGGGGATACACCGATTATCGGCGGGGGCACCTTTGCACGCAATGGCAATGTGGCTGTGTCTGCTACCGGCATGGGCGAGCTTTTAATGCGCTGCGCGGTGGCAGGGGATATTGCCGGACGCATGCAATATGGCCATGACTCAATCGAACAAGCTTGCCGTGATGTGATTCATGGTGATTTCCTGAACCTTGGTGGTGAAGGTGGCGTCATTGCGATTGATGCTAACGGGCAGGTGAATTTCGAATTGAACTGCCCGGGCATGTACCGCGCGACGGTTAACGAGAACGGGGAGGCACTGGTGGCGATTTTTGCGGATGAGGCGTTTCGGGTAGAGAATGGAAACTAGGTCCTAGGTCCTAGGTCCTAGGTCCTGGGGGGGAGTTGCTTTGCTCTTCCCCCGTACCTAGGACCCGCTGTTACCAGCTTCCCGCAATCAATAATGCGGTGGCGGTGTTTCTTCCGACATGCTGGCAATGTTTGCCGGCTCCATCGCTTTGAGTTTGGTGACCAGAAATGCGATTTGGGTGTTCATCCTGTCGATGGTTCGTTGTTGCTGGGTGATCGCATCATTGAGCTCTTCGATGGTGTGTTCCTGAAAAGCCTGTTTGATCTCCAGGTCGTCAATCTGATTCTGAAGACGCTGCTCTGTCTCTGTCATTGCTAACTTCTCTAGTTTTCCGCTATCCACGCCTGGGCAATCCCGGCAGAAGTGCCGGAAATAATACGCCCGGTGGGGTCAATGGCGACATCATACACCACCGCACTGGGCGGGCGGGTATTTTGTTGTTCTTCCGCTAGCCAGCGGCCAATATTGCTGCCGGTTTCAGAATCCCAGTATTCAACCCGCCGACCCGGCGTACCGGTCACCAACTTGCTGCCGTCATCCGAGAAACGGGCAGAAGAAAAATTGGAATGGCGGTGGAACATTCTGAGTTCACTTTGCGGCTTGCCAGTGGCCAGATCCCATATTATTGCGGAATCATCACCATCAGCTGAAAAAGCATATTTGCCGTTGCGGTGTAGTTCGACACGGGTGATACGGTGTTCGTGGGGGAATTCGTTTAGGATCTGGCCGCTTTCCGTGCTCCAGAAATAGGCGTTATGATCATTTCCGCCTGACAAGGCAAATTTACCGTTGGGAGAGAGAGAGACGCTGTTAACTTTCTCTTTATGGGCAAGGAACTCCAGCCGGCGTCCGGTGCCTAAGTCGACGAACAGGGCTTTGCCGTTCGACAAACCAAGCAGGACTTTCTGGCCGTTATTACTGATGTCCAAATCTCGGATGATGCCATCGGAGATTGACCATAATCCTTCTGACGTGCCCCATGCCAAATCCCACACCGCAAAGTTTTGTGACGTGGCGGTAATGGCATAACGGTTGTTATCAGAGATTTGACTCGCAATGACCGTGTTTTTGTCCGGATCCTGATCACCCAGTTCTGCGAGTTGTCTGTTGTGCATCAAATCCCACAACAGGATACCCTGTTTGGTGGAAGCGATGAGTGCAAAACGGCCATCGCGACTGAGACTGAAACTGGTGACACCGTCTGGCTGCAGCGTCCAGCGCTGCGCTTCACGCGTAGAATGGAAGCATCCAGAAAGTGCTAACAGTGTCAGAATTAAGCAAATTGAGCCGACGAATTGTCGCATTACACTTGTGTTCCTTATCTGAGCCCCCTATAACGTCGAGTATATTGATCGTTTCGGGCTTTCGCATCGTTATCGCGTAAGCGAATACAAGAAATGTGGGTTTTATACCAACGGAGTCACTAATGAAATCAGTTTTTAAAATGTCGCTGCTGGCTGCTGCTGTTGCACTGACCGCAGTCGGTTGTCAGGAAGACGCGAAAGAAGAAACCGCTAAAGTTGAAGCACCGGTTGTGGTTCAAGAGACGGTTTCATTTGCTTCTGAAGACGACAAAGCGGCATATGCCATTGGTGCATCGCTGGCGCAGTACCTGAAAGCGAACTTGGAGCAACAGGCTGAACTGGGTTTGGCACTGAGCAACGATCTGGTACTGCAGGGTGTGCAGGACGCATTTGCTGGCAACACCAAACTGAGCGATGAAGAAGCGCAAATGGCGCTGCAAGCACTGGATCAGCGCGTTGCGGCAATTGCACAACAAAAAGCACAGGAAAAATCTCAAGCGGCAGTAAAAGCCGGTGAAGATTTCCGTGCACAGTTTGCCAAAACAGAAGGCGTGACGACCACGGATTCTGGCCTGATGTATCAGGTAGAGAAAATGGGTGACGGTCCTAAGCCTTCTGCAGAAGACACAGTGGTTGTTCACTATAAAGGTACATTGACTGACGGTACCCAGTTTGACAGCTCTTACGATCGTAACCAGCCGGCAACCTTCCCGCTAAACCGCGTGATCCCAGGCTGGACTGAAGGTGTTCAGCTGATGCCTGTTGGCTCTAAATTCAAATTCGTTATTCCACCTGAGCTGGCTTATGGCGCTCAGGACACGCCGGCTATCCCTGCCAACTCTACGCTGGTATTTGACGTAGAATTGTTGGAAGTGAAAGGCCAGGACGCCGCGAAATAATCGCCCGCCCTGTTGCTGAAACAGCAAAACGCTTTAAAGCCCCGGTTTGAAACCGGGGCTTTTTATTTTGTGCCATAAGCGCGGGTTGGGTAACAAATCCGGCGCAATATTTGCTGCGTATATCTGCAAACTGGGGGCGATTCAGTATACACTTATCGCCAGATTTTAAAGTTTGCAGCTTTCGTTTATCGAATACGGTAAACGATATCCAACAAAGGAAGAGTAGCCTGTGGTATCGACAGACAGCTTTGGTGCCGATGTGATCGTCGAGAGTGACTATATCGAAAGCAACCCGTTTACCGAGCAAGATCGCGTTATCCTCAAATCCTATGAAGCAGTGGTGGATGGCCTTGCAGCCCTGATTGGTCAGCACTGTGAAATCGTGTTGCATGCGCTGGAAGATTTGAACCGCTCCGCCATCAAAATTGCCAATGGTGAAAACACCGGTCGCCAGGTGGGCTCGCCTATCACGGATTTGGCGTTGCGTATGTTGCGTGATATCGAAGGTTCAGAGCGGAATTTTTCCCGTGCTTACTTCACCCGTGCGAAAGGAAACACCCTGATGAAATCCATCACGGTGGCTATCCGTAACGGCGACAACCGCATCATTGGCCTGCTGTGTATCAACATCAACTTGGACGCTCCTTTTTCACAGGTACTGCAAGCCTTTATGCCAACCGAAGAAGCGCGCCAGGCGGTGTCTTCTGTCAACTTCGCCAGCGATGTCGACGAACTGGTAGACCAGACGGTTGAACGCACCATTGAAGAAATCAATGCGGACAAGTCGGTATCTAACAACACCAAGAACCGCCAGATCGTCATGGAGCTGTTTGATAAAGGCATTTTCGATATCAAAGATGCCATCAACCGGGTGGCTGACCGCCTCAATATCTCCAAGCACACAGTTTATCTTTACATCCGTCAACGCAAAGGCGAGGACGGTGAAAAATGAGCCTGAGCTATGTGCTGGTGGTGAGCGGGCCGGTTTATGGTCGCCAATCTTCACTAACAGCGTACCGCTTTGCCAAGGCACTGCTTGAGAAAGGACACACGTTAACACGTGTGTTTTTCTATCAGGACGGGGTATCCAATGCCTCGTCGTTGACGGTACCCGCCAATGACGAATTTGATTTGGCCAAAGCCTGGCAAGCGCTTGCGACAGAATCCTGTGCTGAACTCGAAACCTGTGTAGCCGCTGCGCTTCGCCGGGGACAGCTGAGCGAAGAGGAAGCCAAGCAACATGGCTTTACTTCTTCAAACATGGCTTCAGGCTTTACGCAAGCAGGACTTGGAAGTTTGTCAGAGGCATTGCTGACCGCCGATCGCGTTATCCAGTTTTAGGTGAATCATGAAAAAGTTGGGTTTTGTTTTTTCCAGCGCGCCTCATGGCTCAGCCGCTGGGCGTGAAGGATTGGATGCCGTACTGGCAACTTCTAATTACAGTGAAGATTTGGTGCTGTTTTTTGTCGGTGATGGCGTGATGCAACTGTTGGCTGGCCAATCGCCAGATACCGTGCTGTGCCGCGACTACATATCCACCTTCAAAATGCTGTCACTTTGTGATGTTGAAGAGGTGTATGTTTGTGCTGAGTCTTTGGCTGAAAGAGGCTTGTCCGAACAACCGCTTATCATCAGCGCAGAGAAGGTGTCAGCGGATGAAATTGCCACGACACTGGGTCGTTGCAGCAAGGTTTTACAGTTTTAGATTTAGGGGTTTAGCATGCTTCATACCGTTAGTTCTTCCCCTTATGCGTCAGCTTCGCTGGCGAATTGTCTGCGCTATTCAGAGCCCCACAGCGAGATCCTTTTACTGGAAGATGCCGTTGTCGCTGGCATTTCTGGTGGACAGTGGCACGAAAAACTCATTTCGTCAGAACGCCGTGTTTACGTATTGAAAGAAGACGCGGTTGCCCGGGGGATCCTCGAAAATATCACCTCTCCATTCGAACTCATTGATATATCAGGGTTTGTTGATCTTACTGCCCGGCATGTCACGCAAATGACATGGTGATTCGGGTCGCCATCAACTAGCGTAAGGTACTGGGGTGACAGTGGTTATAAAACGATCTGCGGAAAGATCGTTGTATAAATCTTGACACCCCAATTGACGACATCTAAAATTTCGCGTCCCTACTTCTGTGGGGCATAGATTTTTCACACTTATATACGTAAGTAATATCAGGAGCTATTTAATGGCAACTATTAACCAGCTGGTACGCAAACCACGCATCAAGCAAGTTGCAAAAAGCAACGTGCCTGCGCTGGAAGCGTGTCCGCAAAAACGTGGTGTTTGTACTCGTGTGTACACCACTACTCCTAAAAAACCTAACTCGGCACTGCGTAAAGTTTGTCGTGTTCGCCTGACCAACGGTTTTGAAGTTACTTCTTACATCGGTGGTGAAGGTCACAACCTGCAAGAGCACTCAGTTGTTCTGATCCGCGGTGGTCGTGTTAAAGACCTTCCAGGTGTGCGTTACCACACCGTTCGTGGTGCACTTGACTGTGCAGGCGTTAACGACCGTAAACAAGGTCGTTCTAAGTACGGTGTGAAGCGTCCTAAGTCTTAATGGAATCCGTTAAGTAAGGCCAAACACTAATTAATTTGTAATTTTGAAAAAACTGAAAAGTTTTGGATAAAACCTGAAGAAGACAACGGAGAATTTCCATGCCACGTCGTCGCGTAATTGGTCAGCGTAAAATCCTGCCGGATCCTAAGTTCGGATCAGAGCTGCTGGCAAAATTTGTAAACATCGTAATGGTTGACGGTAAAAAGTCGACTGCAGAAAAAATCGTTTATGGTGCACTGGACATCATGGCAGAGCGTTCTGGTAAAGATCACCTGTCTGTGTTCGAGCAAGCTCTTGAAAACGTACGCCCAGCGGTAGAAGTTAAATCTCGCCGTGTAGGTGGTTCAACTTACCAAGTGCCAGTAGAAGTACGTCCTGTACGTCGTAACGCTCTGGCGATGCGTTGGTTGGTTGAAGCTGCGCGTAAGCGTGGTGAAAAATCTATGGCTCAGCGTCTGGCTAACGAAATGCTGGATGCATCTGAGAACAAAGGTACTGCTGTTAAGAAACGTGAAGACGTTCACCGTATGGCAGAAGCGAACAAAGCATTCGCTCATTACCGCTGGTAATACCTTTTTGGGCGCGACTTCGGTCGCGCCTAAACCACACTCTAAGGACTCCCTTAGTAAGAGGATACTACTGTGGCTCGTAAAACCCCTATTGAGCGCTACCGTAACATCGGTATCTGCGCCCACGTAGACGCAGGCAAAACAACAACAACAGAACGTATCCTGTTTTATACCGGTCTTTCCCATAAAATTGGTGAAGTGCACGATGGTGCGGCAACCATGGACTGGATGGAGCAGGAGCAAGAGCGTGGTATTACTATCACCTCCGCTGCGACTACAACTTTCTGGCGCGGTATGGATGCACAATTCACTGAGCACCGCATCAACATCATCGACACCCCAGGACACGTTGACTTCACTATCGAAGTAGAGCGTTCACTGCGCGTACTTGATGGTGCCGTAGTTGTATTCTGTGGTTCGTCAGGCGTTGAACCTCAGTCTGAGACTGTGTGGCGTCAAGCTGACAAATATGAAGTTCCACGTATGGTTTTCGTCAATAAGATGGACCGTGCGGGCGCAGATTTTCTGCGTGTGGTTGAGCAGATTAAAGCTCGACTGGGCGCAAACCCAGTGCCAATTCATCTGAATATCGGTGCTGAAGAAAACTTCCGTGGCGTTATCGACCTTATCAAAATGAAGGCGATCAACTGGAACGACGCGGATCAGGGCATGAGCTTCACATACGAAGACATCCCAGCTGACATGCAAGACCTGGCAGACGAGTGGCACCAGAATCTGGTGGAATCCGCTGCTGAAGCAAACGAAGAGCTGATGGACAAGTACCTTGAAGAAGGTGAACTGACTGAAGCCGAAATCAAGCAAGGTCTGCGTGAGCGTACACTGAACAACGAAATCGTACTGGCAACCTGTGGTTCTGCATTTAAGAACAAAGGTGTTCAGGCGGTTCTGGATGCCGTGATTGAATTCCTTCCTTCTCCTGTTGACGTTAAAGCGATCAAAGGCGAAGACGAAGATGGTAACGAGATCGAACGTCACTCTGATGACAACGAACCGTTCGCAGCACTGGCATTTAAAATTGCAACAGACCCATTCGTGGGTACCCTGACCTTCCTGCGTGTTTACTCAGGTGTGGTTAACTCTGGCGACACTGTGTACAACTCAGTGAAGCAAAAGCGTGAGCGCTTTGGGCGTATCGTACAGATGCATGCTAACAAGCGTGAGGAAATCAAAGAAATCCGCGCTGGTGACATCGCAGCCGCTATCGGTCTGAAAGATGTAACAACGGGCGACACGCTTTGTGCACAAGAATCTAAAGTGATCCTTGAGCGCATGGATTTCCCAGAGCCTGTTATTCAGATCGCGGTTGAACCACGTTCGAAAGCAGACCAGGAAAAAATGGGTATCGCGCTGGGTAAACTGGCGGCAGAAGATCCATCATTCCGCGTTGAAACTGATGACGAGTCAGGCCAAACCCTGATCTCGGGTATGGGTGAACTTCACCTGGATATCATCGTTGACCGCATGCGTCGCGAATTCAGCGTAGAATGTAACGTAGGTAAGCCACAGGTGGCATACCGCGAAACTATCCGTGGTAAGGCTGAAGTCGAAGGTAAATTCGTCAAGCAGTCTGGCGGTCGCGGTCAGTACGGTCATGTTTGGCTGAAACTGGAGCCATCTGAGCCTGGCGAAGGCTTTGTCTTCGTTGATGAAATCGTTGGTGGCACGGTACCGAAAGAATACATCGGTGCAGTGGGTAAAGGCGTTGAAGAGCAAATGAGTAGCGGTGTACTTGCCGGTTACCCAGTGCTTGACGTTAAAGCTACGCTGTTCGATGGTTCGTACCACGATGTTGACTCCAACGAAATGGCGTTTAAGATCGCTGCATCGATGGCATTCAAGAAGGGTGCACTTGAAGCGCAACCTGTGATTCTTGAGCCAATGATGAAAGTGGAAGTTACCACTCCAGAAGACTGGATGGGTGACGTAGTGGGTGACCTGAACCGTCGCCGTGGTTTGATTGGTGGTATGGACGAAGGTCCTGCTGGCTTGAAGATCATTCGCGCACAGGTACCACTGGCTGAGATGTTTGGTTACGCAACTGACTTGCGTTCAGCGACTCAGGGCCGCGCATCTTACTCTATGGAATTCAGTGAATATGCTGAAGTTCCTAAGAACATCGCTGAATCAATCATCGCAGAGCGTTGTTGATCGGCGATATTAATGCTGGCATTATCTGCCCGCGTTAATAAAAACTTCTGATCGCACTCACGACGGTGGGTGCGGCTCACAACTAGGAAGGAACACGATCGTGTCTAAAGAAAAATTTGAACGTACGAAACCGCACGTTAACGTTGGTACTATCGGCCACGTTGACCACGGTAAAACTACTCTGACTGCAGCTATCTGTACTGTACTGGCGAAAACTTACGGCGGTGCAGCGCGTGACTTCGCATCTATCGATAACGCGCCAGAAGAGCGCGAGCGTGGTATCACCATCTCTACTTCACACGTAGAGTACGATACTCCTACTCGCCACTACGCGCACGTAGACTGCCCAGGACACGCTGACTATGTTAAAAACATGATCACCGGTGCTGCTCAAATGGACGGTGGTATCCTGGTTGTTGCGGCAACTGATGGTCCTATGCCACAAACTCGTGAGCACATCCTGCTGGGTCGCCAGGTTGGTATCCCTTACATCATCGTATTCATGAACAAATGTGACATGGTTGATGATGAAGAGCTGCTGGAACTGGTTGAGATGG
>NZ_JAHUTS010000049.1:0-8172 GCF_019209835.1 Enterovibrio paralichthyis
AATTTCGTTTTTGATGGCCATATCAGGGCTGTTCCGTATTAAATGTACGATATTTACCTAATTTGCCACACTTATAAGTAGTAACCCACCTCCGCAGCCATTTATTGGTGTGGTCTACAGAGGATTATGTCTTTTTAGAGGGGAAAATCCCTAGAACCCCATTATGATACTTGGTAATCATTCCCCCCACGAAATTTATTGCCATTAACTGAAGTAATAGCACGTTTTAACTGATGGTATGCTTCACCTCTGTTCAAGGCTTGCTGGACGTAATGACGCAACGTTGAATTATCAACATACTCCAAAACATAAATAGATTTAATTAAACGGTCGTACTCATGCAATGCTGACAATCTTCGGCTCTTGCCGTTACTCAACTTTCTAATGATTGTGCTTTGAGTGGTGGTTTTACGACTCAATGAACAAACAATATGCTGAATATTGTCCCATTCTTCAGCAATTAGCTTATGATTAATATCTTTCTTTAATTGAATACGGCCTCCGTTCTCTTCAGTCACTTCAAATAGCTCAAAAAACACCTTTTTCATTTTCGCGTATCGAGGGGCGAATGTGTAACCAAAGAAATCTAATATAGCGAAGTTAACATTATTGGTACCATGCGTATCGGTCGATAAGGTATTAGGCTGTATATCTGAAGAGTTGTTATAGAGTAAGTCAAAAGCAAAGTGACCTTCATATTCGTTAGCGCCAATGACTTGCGTACTCACCGGAACATGACGTGGTCAACCAAAATTGACCAACCCAGTTAAGCTACTTTTTTCAATTTCTTCATGTCCGCCTCATATTGATTTGAAATTTCCATACTTTATCTAATTCATGTTTTTCTAAATTAGCTAAAATGCAACTCAGAAATGTCCAGAAGTGAGTTGTGTGGTGTCGAGTGGAGATTGTACGATTAAGCCCCTAAGTAATTAGTCCGTCAGTCTCCCTCGGTAATCAAATTAGTACATCTTAGCGATCAAATTGGTAAAAAATTAGACATGTAGATGAATGCCCACCTTAAAAAATAGACAGCGGGTTGGGCTGGGTGATTTTTCTGGTGTTAGACGCCAGCAACCCATGCGGCAGAATGGTTGCTCACTTACTCGTCTATTTTTAGCGGGAATTCTTAGCCAACTGTATGAACTGTATGCGGATTTGAGCAGTCGAGTGATGCGCACTTTGGAGGAGATGGCACCACGAGTAGAGGTTTACTCCATTGACGAAGCGTTTTTAGATTTAACCGGTATTGAGTCTGTCCTATCCCTTGTCGAGTTCGGACAACAAGTGCGAGAGCGCATAGGCCACTGGATTGGGATCACCGTCTGTGTAGGCATTGCACCGACTAAAACACTCGCCAAGCTGGCTAACCATGCCGCCAAGAAATACCCCGCCACTCAGGGGGTTGTAGATCTAACCAATCCAGATCGGCAACGTCGATTGCTCGCATTAGTCCCGGTTGATGATGTTTGGGGCGTTGGTAGACGGCTTTCTAAGCGTTTAAATGCCTTGGGTATCAGCACAGCCTTAGACCTCGCCAATGCCTCACCTAGAGCCATCAGAGACCAGTTCTCGGTGGTTTTAGAGAGAACCGTCAGAGAGCTCAATGGTGAGTCGTGCATTGAACTTGAAGAGATCCCACCAACTAAGAAACAAATTGTCTGTAGCCGTTCATTTGGCGTAAAAGTAACGCACTTTGAATTGTTACGTGAGGCCGTATGTGAATACGCAACCCGCGCCACTGAGAAGCTACGCAAAGAACAGCAGCAAGCCAAAGTGATGACCGTGTTCATACGTACCAGCCCCTTTAAGGACAACGAGCCGCAATACAGCAACTCTGCATCGGGTGAGTTGCTGATCCCCAGTTGCGATACTAGGGATTTTATCGAGCTGGCCAGTCATTTACTCAAGCGGATATGGAAGGATGGTTTTCGTTATGCCAAAGCGGGCGTCATGCTGTCTGACTTTTACGATCCTGGCATGTTTCAGCCAGGACTATTCGATGACGTATCGATCCGCTCTAATAGCCAACAGTTAATGTCTGTATTGGACACCATTAACCAAAGTGGTGCCGGAAAGGTTTTCTTTGCTGGACAAGGTACGAAGAAAGATTGGTCGATGAAGCGAGAGCATTTATCTCCCGCTTATACAACACGCTGGGACCAGTTGCCGCGAGTGAAGTAGCGCCGAGAATTCAGTAGGCATTCACTCTGCGACGCAGCATGTTGAGCTTATCAACCTGGCGTCGAATATCACTGAAAAATTCCTCTTTCTCCATGGCCAGCGCTAACTCCCATTCTTTGGCCAAACCTTGGCAGTCCAAAAATGAGTATCTCAGCTTCGTCTTTGAGATACGCAGTCCTTTACTAAAGACTACGCGCTTGCCTCGTTGACCGTGAAAGCTGTTGATGTACCACTCAATGCCAAAGCCATACTTAAAGTCTCTGATACGGACACCAAGCAGCCCCCAATCTTTAAATGGCTCATTTTCACGAACCTTGTAATGGGTAACCCAAAAGTCATCAACTTCAGCTCGTGCCAGCGCTTTTAGCCTGTCCGTTTCTTGCTGAAGTAAATCTGATATCTCTGCTTTCCATTGTTCATTGACGATTTCTACCAAACCAATTTCCCCATCCAATTAACCCCAAAAGCCAAAACCACTATCCGTTTGGCTTTTGGATCGAAACGCCAAACGTAAAACTGCCGTAACAATCGCTGTTTGGCGTCTCGATATAAATCAACTCGCGCAATCCCATACCTGACAAGGGATGCAGCCCGATTTCACTTAAAAACGCCTGAAAAGACGTATCGTCATGAAGATACAAACCGTTTGGCGAGTTCAGGCCAGAAGGCAAACGACGTTTGGCGTCTCGATTTTTTTGGCTTAGTCATCCGCCGCCAAACAGAGCCTATTCTCATACTTTTGCGAAAATGCAATAGGCAGATAGATGAAAGGATTTGTCACCTTTCTGCCCACCGCCAGTGCACCGAATCCTGATAATGACATTTGAGTGAACCGCCAGAGCACTTGGAAATGCCCAAGCGTGACCTGAGCGGTTAGTTGAAAACCGTTAGAGCACTTTGAGTGCACAGGAGATAAGTATGTTTGTACTAGGCGTAGATATCGGTTACTCGAACCTGAAGCTGGCAATTGGCCAATCAGGCAGTGAACCGAAAACTATTATTCTGCCTGCGGGGGCCGGTCCTGCGGATCGTATGCCGGAGCGTATCGGTGGAGGCGATGATGAAACTTGTTTGTATGTGTCTGTCGAGAATGAGCGTTGGGCCGCTGGTGTGCCTGCTGGACGCCTTCAAGGTTGGGAACGGGAGCTTCACCCAGAATATCCCACCACAAAAACCTATAAGGCGCTTTTTCATGCCGCCTTGTTAATGGCTGAAACAGAATCCATCGATTTGGTTGTCACTGGATTACCGGTTTCCCAGTTTCATGAACCACAACGTAAGTCAGACCTTGTGAAGCGTTTAAAAGGTATTCATCAAGTAACGCCTAAGCGCAGCATCACCGTTCATGACGTCAAAGTGCTGCCGCAGCCTGCCGGTGCCTATATGGATCTGGTTCAAACAGGTGGAGATTTGGGCTTGATTGAAGAAGGTCGCGTCGTCGTCATAGATCCAGGCTTTTTTTCTGTTGACTGGGTTGCCCTTGAGGCCGGAGAAATTCGCTACAGCTCATCAGGAACCAGTCTTCAGGCAATGTCCGTGCTACTGGAAACCATTGATAAGCTGATTTCGGAAGATCATGGTGCCAAAGTGGGTATGGATCGACTTGAAAAAGCCATGAGAACCGGCGACTTGCAGGTGCTGCTATTTGGAGAAAAAGTCGATATTTCACCTTATCTGAATGCTGCAATGAAAAAGGTAGCGCCTGTTGCTCTTACAGCCATGCGCCAATCTATGCGCGACGAAAGCATCAATGCGGACTTGGTATTGATCGCCGGAGGTGGAGCCTTGGCTTATAAGGAAGCGGCCAAGGAGATTTTTTCACGAAGCAAGATCATCGTGCCGGAACAGTCTGTTTTGGCGAACGTCCGAGGCTTCTGGTTTTATGGGGCCTGATTATGAGAGTTGTCGTCAACATTCCCCCAGGGAGCCACCCTGAACTACTCAAAGAATTGGAAAAGACGCCGCCACGGGAACGCGCTGAGCGTCTGCGGATGCTGGCCACCTTTGGGTTAATTCACATGAGCCAACCCAATCTATCCACGACATCTGCACCGGTGGATGGCCATGCACCAGATGGTGAAGTGACTTCTATGAGTACAGCGCCAGAACCCAAAGCAGAATCACGTAAACAATCATTAAAATCAAAACTAGGGCTGGGCTTATAACATGGCGTTATCAGTTAGCTGGCTCGATGCCAGGTTAAATAAAGAAGCAAAAGAAACCGTAGTAAAAGCCGACCGAGATGGGCTAAGTGCTCGGGTATCACCCAAGGGCAAAATTGTTTTTCAGTTTCGTTATCGTTTCGATGGCAAGCAACAACGGGTAGACATAGGTACTTACCCACTTATGAAGCTTGCTGAAGCCAGGAATGAGCTAGATAGGTTAAGGGCAGTACTTGATCAAGGCCGAAACCCCAAGCTCTACCTACAGCAAGAACGGGCCAAGTATTCTGCCAATCAAAGCTTCGAATCGATTTTTCGAGACTGGATAGACTCTGCCGGTAAGCAAGGGCTAAAGGAGAAAACGTGGCACTACCAAAAACGCAGCAGTGAAATATATTTGCTGCCCCGACTTGGTAAGTACCCATTAACTGACATCAATGAATTGTCCTTAAGAAACTGTCTTCGTGAGGTTTCGGAAGCGTCTCCGTCAAACACAGAACGTCTAGTGTCTGTGCTGCATAAGTTTTATGACTGGCTGATAGATGAACAGATTTTGGAAATTAACGCTGCCGCTGGGATCACTGCAAAGAAGGTCGGCGGTAAGAAAGGCAAACGAACTCGGGTGCTAAATGACAACGAGATCAGGATACTTTGGCGCTATTTGCATGAGTCAAAAATCACTGAGAAGAATCGCATCTACATAAAACTGCTTCTCTTATTGGGAGGGCGCAAGGGCGAACTCATTCAAGCTGAAAAGCATCACTTTGACTTGCAATCTGCAATGTGGACAGTGCCCATAGAGATCCGCAAACAAGGTGAGAAAATTGGAGCGCCGATCATGCGGCCATTGATTAAGCCAGCTATTGAGCTGATTGAACTAGCGATGCAGATGAGCAAATCAACTTACTTGTTTCCCGCGAACGGACAAGAAGAGCTTGCCACAAATGGCTTTGATACCACTATTCCTAACAATGTGAAAATCTGGGCTCGCAGATCGCTTAGTGTTGAGATGGAACATTGGTCTATGCATGATCTTCGCAGAACGATGCGAACGCGAATGTCAGCCATCACCACGCAAGAAGTTGCCGAGTTGATGATTGGCCACAGCAAAAAAGGGTTGGATGCTATCTACAACCAATATCAGTACCTGGATGAAATGCGTCATGCTTACGACGTTTGGTATCAACAGCTAGAGACCATCATCGAGCCGACAGGCTTTTCATTCAACTGGCGTTTCGGACAATAAAATAAAAGAAAGAGGCTCAGTCCTCTTTCTTCTCATACTCCTCCAAGTCTTCAATGTGCCACAGCTTGTTTCGTGTATTTCGGTTGATGCGAGGTTGCGGCAAGCTGCCATCTTTTATTCTTCGCCAGAGCGTCGTATAGCTAATGTGGTAACGAGCCATCACTTCGTAAGATGTTAGAAAAGGGGTTGCCTGGTGCGCTACTGCTGTCATCTGCATTCTCCTGAAAATCAATGTAAAGCTATCATCGCCTGATTCATCACTAGTTGATGGTCAGAAAGATGCATGATTTGTTCAGAAGATCAGCCTTATCAAAACACAAATGTTGCTATTAGGTACTTTTCAGCTCAAACCTATGAATAACAAGGGCTACAAGGCGGTTTGTGTCATGAATAGCAATCAACATGCCTAACGAGAAAAATTTGTACACACTGTTTGTACACTCGCAACGATGACACATCAAAAACCACAATGACGAACCCTTTAAATTCATAAGCTTACAAACATAAAACTAGAGATGATCGCATTTATTCCGCTTTTGTAATGTCGAAACCAAAGTACCAAAAGCAGAAGGCACTTTCTTCATCAAACCCAGTAACCACAAGGCCTACAGCCAGATTTGTGTCATGGAATTTTCGCCAAAGGCCTCTAAAACGGAATTTGTACTCAAGTTTGTACACACTTTCCGAGGTTACGCTTGAACATCATTGAAAAGCAAAGAAACGAGAAAAAGACAAAAAGCCTTTAAATTCAGTACGTAGAGATGTGATTGTGGTGTGCAATGAAAGGTGGTTTTAAGCGTTGAAAGGCTGGGCGGCATCAGGATGCGAGATAATCGCAAACGTACGGCGTTTGCTGACTTCCTGCATAAATGGAGAGTTTGTCATGCTTAAGTTAATCCAGGGGTTGAACGCGACATATCACTTCGAAAGAAGCCATCGCGAAGCTTGAATTCAAATCGGTGGGTATTTTGTACGATATTGGCGATAGACTCAATCTTGGCGTGCTCAGCCGCAAAAATGTTAACAATTTGCAATGTATATTTTTCAAGCCACCATTTGCCGTATTTTGTACGGTGACCATATTTTGACCCAAAGCCCTACTCAAAAGCCTATTAATTGATCACAGTTCAATTCTTGCTGACTACTTGCACAGTTTTCATAAAGTTATTTGGAAATGGTTCCATTTCAATTTTTCCGTAGCTCGTCACTTTTTTGGCGACATTTTTTAACACCAATGTTCGAATTTGATGCCGATGCACAGTAATATAGATGAGACCTGTGTGTCATTTATGATAGTTGCGCATTTTTTTACTTTTCTGCAGGAAGAGATTCATGGATTCGATCATCACCAAACAAACAGCAAAAGTAATTTCTGTTAACGGGAACGCCTATGTTCTCGTGAATGGAAAAAGTATCGCTCTTGCTGATATGGCAGAAATCAACGCTGGTACCAAGATATTCCTCCCCGAAGGTGCCACAGCCATCTTAACGCTTGAAGATGGCAACATACTGCCAATTGGACAGAATGTAGAATCCAATGAATCGAACACCCCAAACACAACAGCAGATGAAATTGCGGCGCTGCAGGACTTAATTGCCCAAGGCATAGACCCAACAGAAGATCTTGAAGCACCGGCAGCAGGCGGAACACCAGCTTCAGGCGCTGGCTCATGGAGTGCAGTTGCCATCAGCCGCGATGGCGCAGAAACAATCGCGCAAGCGGGGTTTGATACAAGCGGGATTGCCAACGATTTCGGCACAGCAGCAGTGTTCCGTGAAGAGAATACAGGTATCTCAGATGCTGAGGATGCAGTCACACCTCCCACCCCTGAACCAACTATCGATGCCACTTTTACTTTGTCTTCTACTACCAACGGCGAAAACGTCGTGGAAGGCGGACAGATCACATACACAGTCACTCTCGACCAGATAGCACAAGAGAACATTACTGTTTCACTTAGCAACGGCGAAACCATTCTTGTTGCTGCAGGCGAAACTTCGGGCTCAGTGACAGTTGATGTGCGAGAGGATGACCTCTACAAACAAGACAATGATGAAATATCGGTAACTATCGATAGCATTTCAGAAAACAGCTTCGATAGCTCAACGCCTGAGGGGACTATTACTAATACGGTTGTTGATGATAGTGATTCAACCACTCTCTCACTGAAACTCAGCAGCAATACCGTTACCGAAGGCGGTACCCTGACACTGACCGTCAGCGTCGACAATGCCCCACAAAGCACGGATCTGAAAGTGACCCTGAGCAACGGCCAGGTGGTCACCATTCCGGCTGGCGAGACGTCAGTCACCGTGGATTACACCCCGCAACGCGCGGATGACCTTTACGTACAGGGCAACACCACCGAAACCCTGTCGGTCACAAAGACCGAGGGTGGGAATTATGAAAGCCTGAATACTCAGGCTACTTCAGACGTGATCGTCAAGGACGACGAAGACACTGTACTGGTCAACATCAGCGGCCCGGATTCCGTCGTCGAAGGTGAGACCACCGGTAAGTACACCGTTTCCCTGACCCAGAAGGCCGAGACCCCGGTGACCGTGAAGCTCACCTACTCC